>NZ_DASRXP010000102.1:0-6282 GCF_035687465.1 Kribbella sp. | reverse complement strand
ACGAGACGATCGTGGTGCCGGCGCCGCCCGGGCCGCCGATGTTCTCGGTGTCGCCGAACAGCACCCGCGACTCGGTGAAGATCTGCAGCCCGCCGATCGTCGAGGTGACCGCGGTGAACAGGATCACGGGCCGCAGCATCGGCACGGTGATCCGCCAGAAGGTCTGCGACGACGAGGCGCCGTCGACCTTGGCGGCCTCGTAGATGTCGGCCGAGATCGCCTGCAGGCCGGCCAGGAAGATGATCGCGTTGTAGCCGACCCAGCGCCAGGTGACGATCGTCGCGATCGCGATCTTGATCCCCCAGGGCTGGCTCAGCCATTCGATCTTGTTCAGCCCGATCGACTGCAGGAACGCGTTCAGCAGGCCGAAGTTGTTGCTGAAGATCGAGCCGAACACCATCGTCATCGCGACCACCGAGGTCACGTTCGGGAGGAAGTAGGCGACCCGGTAGAAGCCGCGGAACGTGGTCGCGTTGTGCAGTGCGTTGGCGATCACCAGGGCCAGCAACAGCATCGGCACGGTCGAGAGCACCCAGATGATCAGGGTGTTGGTGATGGCGTCCCAGAACGCCGGATCGGACAGCAGGTAGCTGTACTGCTCGAGGCCGACCCACTTCATCGCGCCGATGCCGTCCCACGAGTGGAACGACAGGTAGATCGAGAACAGCACCGGGAAGGCGCCGAAGACCGCGAACAAGATGAAGAAGGGCGACACAGCCACGTACTGCGGCATCGCCTGACGGAACCTGCTCGGGGGCTTGTCCGGGGCCGGGTCCTTCGTCGCGACCGCGGTGGTCCGGCGGATCACATCGCTGACGGCCATCTCAGATCGCCCCCACTCTCGTGAGTTCCCGCTCGACCTGGTGCTGGGCGTCCTTCCAGGCCTGGTCGGACGACTTGCTGCCGACCTCGACGTTGACCAGTTCGGCCTTGATCGGCGTACCGATGATCGTGTCGTAGGGGCTCAGATAGGTGCCCGGGTACTTCTTCGCGGATTCGGCGAAGACGTCGACGATGCGCTGGCCGCCGAAGAACGGGTCGGGCGCGGCCAGCCGCGGATCGGTGTAGCTGGCCGGGGTGGATGGGAAGAGCACCGGATCGAGGAACGCCTCGGCCTGGTTCTTCGACGACTCGAGCCAGGTGATGAGGGCCATCGCGGCCTCCGGGTCCTTGCAGTACTTCGTGATCGCGAGGAACGAGCCACCACGGTTCCCCGCACCTCCGGGCGATGCGGTCACCCGCCACTTGCCTTTGGTCGCGGGGGCGGCGTTCTTCGGGCCGAGCTGGGCCCACCAGACGGCCGCGTTGTAGGCGACCAGCCGGCCGTTGGTGACCACCGCGTCGGCGTCGGTACTGCCGTTCTGCGCATTGGCAGACAGGCCCTCCTTCGCGATCCGGACCGACAGGTCCCAGACCTGTTTGATGTGGTCACCGGCACCGATGTACTGGCCCTCCACGGTCATGTAGCGCTGCCGTTGCTGGGCGAGTGCGTAGTCGAAGACCGCGGCGATGTTGTCGGTGATCGCCGACCCGGGGACCGCCTGGCGGACCTTCTTGCCGAGCTGGATGAAGCCGTCCCAGTCGGGGGCCGCCGCGGCCACCTCGGCGGGATCCACCGAGACGCCGGCCCTCTCGAAGATGTCGCTGCGATAGAACAGCGCCATCGGACCGGTGTCCATCGGGTAGGCCATCATCCGGTTCTCCGGCGTGATACCGAGCTTCCATTTCCACGGCAGGAAGTCGCCGGCCAGCTTGTCGGCGCCGAGTTCGTGCAGGTCGTAGAACTGGTCCGCGTTCGGGAAGTAGGTGGCGACGTCGTCGTTCAGCGCGACGATGTCCGGCACCAGCGACTTGCCGGCCAGCGCGGTGAGCAGCTTGGTCTTGTAGTTCGTGCCGATCCGGGTCATCGCGAGCCGCTTCGAGGTGGCGCCCGGGATGGCCTTCTGCGCCTCGGCGATCAGGCCGTCGTTCACCGACCCGGTCCAGCACCACATGCTCAGCTCGTTCGATCCGCCGAGCGAACTTCGGGAACCACAGCCGGCGAGACCTGCTGCCGCCGCACTCCCGGCCCCCAGGGCCAGGAACCGCCGTCGTGACACTGACATGAATCGCCTCACCTACACCTTCGCATCGCAACCGGGAGGGGCTACATTCGATGTTCATTTGCGCTAGAAGTTGTCCACAAATGTTCAGCTATCGCTAAGGTAAGCGCATACCAACTGAACCGGTCAAGGCCTCATCCTGTGCCCGCCCCGACCGGCCCGGAAACGCGACCCCGAGCCGTCCGGAGACCGGACCCTGGCCAGTCTGGGGCAGGGATCGGCTGAGAGGATGGTGGCATGCCGAACCCGACGATCGATGCCGTCCTCTTCGACGCCGACGGCGTGATCCAGCGCCCCACGATCGACTGGCGCGCAGCCCTCTCGAGGTTCGTCGAGCCCGGGCGGTCGGCCGACGAGTTCGTCCTCGATCTGATGGTCGCGGAGCGTCCTTCGCTGGTCGGCAAGGGCGATTTCCGCGACGCCATCACCGAAGTACTGCGGCGGTGGGGGTCGCAGACTCCGGCAGAAGCCGTCCTGGAGCTGTGGACCCGCTTCGAGGCGGAGCCGGTCGTCGTCGGGCTGATCCAGCAACTGCGGGCGGCCGGGATCGAGTGTCACCTGGCGACCAACCAGCAGGCCTACCGGCGCGCGATCATGCACGACGAGCGGCACTATGGGGACTGGTTCGACCAGACCTTCTACTCCTGCGATCTCGGGGTCGCCAAGCCGGATCCGGCGTACTTCAAGACCATCCTGCGGGCCATCGACCGGCCGGCGGACCACGTCCTCTTCATCGACGACAACGCGGACAACATCGAGGGCGCCCTGAGCGTCGGCCTCCACGCCGAGCTGTACGACCTGAAGAACGGAACCGACGCCCTGCGGTCACTGCTGAGCCGTTACGGGCTGCCAATCTCAGCCTGAGATCTCGTCGCTCGCACTCCCCCGAGACAACCCCTTACGTCCGAAGGAGTGGAGGGCCTGCCCTCCGGTTCTTCGGACGTAAGCAGGTTGGATCAGCTGTCGCGGTCCGGAGTGGTCCCGCGCTCGTCTTGTGGTGTGGGCGATTCGCGCGCAGGGTGGGCAGGTCAGTGAGGGCCGGGGGCCGCCGTGGGCTGGTCTGCCCGGTTCACCGTGCCTGGCGGTCGATGGGAGGTTCTGATGGGCGAAGCCGCACTCGGTCCCGACAGGGGCGACCCGACCACCACTCCTCACGCCGACTCGCGCGCTCCGCTTGACGCTGCTGATCCGTTGTTGCCGAACTGTGGGAAACGCCTCTACTGGCAGCCGCGGCAGGACCTACCGCTGCAGATCACGGCAACCATCCCGACCGAGCCCCTCACCGAGCAGCTTGCGTGGGGCCTTACACAGGTCGACATGCGGGTCACCAACGTGTCCGACACAGCGCTACGTGTCACGACCGGCAGGGGCGCCCACCTGACGCTCGTCAAAGACGGGCTCGTCGTCGCAACGCCCGCGGGGCAGCGGGACTCCGCCCACACGTTCAACCTGGAGCCGGGCGCCAGCCGACACTACAAATCCGCGATCAGCCTCCGCCGCTGCGGCTCGGACCCACCATCAACCGTGCCTCTGGAGCCTGGCACCTACCAGCTCTACGCCGCTCAACCATTCACCCTCGGCGAAGACCGCCAAACCTGGCTCGTCGTCCAAGCTGGTCCGTGGCCGGTCACCGTCGCCCGGACAGAACCCGGACCAAGGCAGTCGAGCGACTCCTGGACGCGGCCGGTCGGAGATGCAAGGGGCAACGCCTACTCAGGTCCCGGGCTGGATCCCGGCGAGCTGACGTTCGGTGGGTGCGGAGCCCAGATCGGGAAGTTGGCGACGGGGCACCTGCCGTTGCGGCTCACGGCAATTCTGCCGAGTGGGGCACTGACTGCGGAGACACCGCTCCTGCGGGCGCAGATCGAGATGCGGGTGACGAACGTGTCCACTTCTGTCCTCCACCTCATGACTCAAGCCGCCAAACTGACAGTCGCCCAGAACGGAATCGTCGTCTCCATGCCCGCGCGGCAAAGAGGTAGCGGACACGTGTACGTACTGCAGCCGGGCGCGAGTCAGGAGTACAAGTCGAGCGTCAACCTGCGGCGCTGTAACCGGGCGCCAGACACCGTGTCCTTGAGACCTGGCAGCTACCAGCTCTACGCGGCCCAGCCGTTCTTCCTGCTCGGCGAGCCCGAGGGCCAGGGCCATCGGACCCTGGTCGTCGTACGGGACGGTCCGTGGGACTTTGAGGTCGCCTGACGTTCTCGGATCGCCTTCAGCCGGGAGCAAGCGCAGTACCGGCCGTTATCGCATCGTCATTCAACCTATTGCGGTCTCACCTCGTCTCTACCTGCAGTCAGTTGATTGCAAACAGGGGGAAGATCATCATGCGTAAGAACTTGGTTGGAAGGCTTGTGGTCACGTTGGTGACTGCGGCTGCTGCGGTGGGGGGGACGGTCGCGCTTGCTCAGCCTGCGAGTGCTGCCACCGCCGACAGTTGCCTCAAGCAATTGAGTGCGAAGACGGGCTGGGGCTACGACACCACCATGACCACGAAGGGCTCGCTGACCTTCTACACCCATGAGTACTTCGGGTCGCTCTGCAACGGGATGCGCGTGTCGATGGGGATCAGCCGGACCAACACCTTCGGCTTCCGCAACCTCAACGCGAGCAAGTACGCCGTGACGAGCGGGTCCAACGCGTTCCGGAACACCCACCAGCTCGGCCTGGACGACTACGGCTCCTGGATGATCCGGCAGATCGCGGTGAAGGACAAGGCGGGAAAGCTCGTCGTGAAGACATTCACGAAGGAGACCACGCCGCGGATCCTGACCAGCCGCTACGCCTCGGTGCTCACCGGTACGCCGAAGGGCAAGCTGGTCCCCAAGGCGGGCAAGGTCAACGTCAAGGGCACGCTGAAGTCCTGGCACTACTACGGCCGGCTGGTGAACGTGCAGAACCAGCAGGTGGTCGTCCAGGTCCGCCAGCCGCACAAGGTCGCGTACACGACCCGCGCGACCGCCACGACGAGTCGCACCGGCGCCTTCTCCACCAACCTGAACACCGCTGGGCTGAAGGGGTACGACGTCCGCGTCGCCTTCGTCTCGAAGATCCCGATGACCGCCAGCTCGTACACGTTCCTCGGCACCATCTCCTGAGCGAACGGTCGTGAGCCGACGCTCCTGAGCTAGCCGCCGACGCCCGCGTCCGAAGTACCGGAAGGTGCGCCGGACGCGGCGTCGGTTGCTGGTCCGGCCCCGCTGTCTGGTCCGGACGCGGCGTCGGTCTCTGGGTCAGCCTCGGCGCTCTCGTCGGGTTCGGCCGGCACGACCGGTTTGGGGGCGGGGACGATCGGTGGCTCGAGTTTGGCCAGGATGGTGATGATGTCCTGGCGGTGGTGCTGGATCTCGTGGGCGGTGTGGCGGATGATCCAGCTGAGTGACCGGGGTGCGCGGACGGGATAGTTGTACAGTCCGAGCTTGCCCAGCTCTGGCGGCGTCAGGACGCGGGCCGCGGCACCGAACTCGCGGGCGAACCGCATCAGCGCGGCCGCCACCTCCATCGGATCCTGGTCCTCGTACTTCGCCTGCTTGACCCGCCCGGTCCGGTCCATCGGCGCATACACCGGCCGGTCCTCCGCCAGGCACTGCGCGATCCGGAACCGCTGCACCTCCAGTACGTCGCGCACGTGGCAGGCGTACTCGATCGCGGACCACACCTCGGGCTCCGGCCGCAGCCGCACCACATTCGCATCCGGTCCCGCCGCGGCCTTGGTCAACGCCATGCTGCACTCGGCGGCCTGCCGGATCAGCGTCGTCACCGTGCCCTGCAGGTCACCCGTGTCGTAGTTGAACCCGCACTCCTCGCAGAGTCCATCCACCGGCGGGCGGCGCTTTTCCACTCTCACTCCTACTCGATCGCTCGGGTCCTGCCGACACTCAGCAGCCCCGACAGTCGAACCCTAGTCAGAACAGACCTCCGGATCAGGTGGAGGGTGGGCGGAAACGCCAGGCGTGGTCTACCGGGCCGATGCCGGCGCCTAGGGCATAACCGGCGGCGACTGCTCCGCTGATGTACTGCTTGGCCGCTTCTACAGCGGTCGGTACGTCGTGTCCGCGGGCCAGGTACGACGCGATCGTGCTGGCCAATGTGCATCCGGTGCCGTGGGTGTGTCGGTTGTCCGCCCTGGGTCCACTGAACTCCTGCCGCGCTCCAGGTCCGTGCAGCACATCTACTG
>NZ_DASRXP010000101.1:0-40627 GCF_035687465.1 Kribbella sp. | reverse complement strand
ACAAGCCGGCAGCCGACCGAACCACGCCACTGCTCGACGCAAGGCCCACCGCCCGGCCCCACCCAGACCTACAGAACCCGCCGATCCCACCCGGGAAACCGGTTACTGGACAGGGTTCTGCCGAGTTCTGTAGGTCCGGGTGGTGCCGCCCCCCCCGGAAACCCACGATTGAGCGTCGGCTCACCCCCCGCTCGGTGTGGTTACCCACGGTGTGGTGGTTAGCCCACTGGCAGAACAGTGGGCGAACCCCACCAGGAGGAGTTATCCCCCCGCTTCTACACCGAACGACCCGGGCGAACGGAATCTCCTGGATGCAGCTCACACGTCAGCGCGGATCCGCGTAGCTGCGTCCTTCCCTGGTCGGGATGGGGCAGGTCAAGAGTCGAACTTGTTCGATCCCGAAGGGACGCGAAGCGCCCTTGATACCCAGCACCTCGGCTAGCACACTCCCGCAGCGGAGACCGCGCAACCACACTGCCAATGCACCGGACGCAACCACCCGGGCCAACCCCGGAGCACCAAGGACTGTAGTTGCTTGGGGCAACCACAGCAGCGCGGCGTACCGACGTATCGGAGACGGTCCTGGTTAGAGGGGGTCGGTTTCCGATAGTTGGTCGGGGGTTAGTTCGAGCCAGCGGGTGATGCCGATCTCGCGCAAGAAGGGGAGGTCGTGGCTGGCCACGATGAGGGCGCCGTTGTAGGAGGCGAGGGCTTCTTGGAGTTGGGCGACGCTGGCTAGGTCGAGGTTGTTGGTTGGTTCGTCGAGCATCAGGAGTTGGGGTGGGGGTTCCGCCAGCAACAACGCGGCGAGGGTTGCTCGGAAGCGTTCGCCGCCGGAGAGGGTGCTGACGGGTTGGTCGGCTGCTCGGCCGCGGAAGAGGAAGCGGGCCAGGCGGGCCCGACGGTCCTGGTTGTCCGCGCTCGGTGCCAGCAACGCCAGGTTCTGCACTACGGACAGGTCGTCCTGGAGCAGGTCCAACCTCTGTGGGAGCAGGCGGTACGGGACCAGCGGCAACCCCTCGCCGGTGATTGCGTGGAGCAACGTGCTCTTGCCGGCGCCGTTCGGGCCGATCAGGGCGATCCGCTCGGGGCCGCGGATCTCCAAGTCCACGGGGAGGCCGGTTCGTAGTACATAGTCCTCGAGTTTGAGCACGATCCGCCCTGCTGGGACGGCGGTTTTCGGCAGATCGACGCGGATCCGGTCGTCGTCGTGGACCTTGTCCTCCGCCTCGTTCAGCGCCTCCTGCGCGGACTCGAGACGCTCGCTGTGCATGCCGATGTGCTTGCCCGCCGAGACCTGCGCGGACCGCTTCAACCCACCCGCGACGATCTTCGGAATGCCGCCCGCTTCGAATGCCCGTTGGCCCGCGGCTCGCCGGCGGTCCATCTTCATCCGCGCCTCGGCCAGTTCGCGCTTCTGCTTCTTCAGGTCGGACTCGGCCGCGCGGACCATCCGTTCGGCCGCCTCCTGCTCGGCCGCGACGGCTTCCTCGTACGCCGTGAGGTTGCCGCCGTACCAGGTGACATCGCCCTTGCGGAGGTCGCCGATCTGGTCGACCCGGTCGAGGAGTTCCCGGTCGTGGCTGACGATCAGCAGGGCTCCGCGGAAGGTGTCGACCGCGTCGTACAGGTGTTTGCGGGCGCGCAGGTCGAGGTTGTTCGTCGGTTCGTCGAGCAGCAGCACGTCCGGTCGCTTGAGGAGTTCGGCGGCCAGGCCGAGCAGGATCGTCTCGCCGCCGGACAGCTCGCCGACGCTGCGGTCGAGGGTGATCGCGCCAAGGCCGAGTTTGCCGAGCATCGCCTCGGCGCGTTCCTCGACGTCCCAGCCGTCGCCGACGGCCGCGAAGTTCGCGTCGGAGGCGTCGCCCTGCTCGATCGCGGTGATCGCCTGCCGGATCGTGGCGATGCCGAGGGCCTGGTCCACCCGGAGACTGGTGTCGAGGGTGAGGTCCTGCGGCAGGTACCCGAGTTCGCCGGCGACGCGGATCGTGCCGCGCTGCGGGGTGAGACGCCCGGCGATCAGCCTGAGCAGGGTGGACTTGCCGGCGCCGTTGCGGCCGACCAGCCCGGATCTCACCGGTCCCGCCACGAAGGTGAGCCCGTCGAACAGCACGTCGCCGTCGGGCCAGGCGAAGAAGAGGTCGGTACAGGTCAGTGAATAACTCATCAGGGTGCACTCCGAGATCTCGAACGAGATCGCACACCGGACCGGTGGCGATCAACCGCTGCTGAAGAGAGATCTCAGTTCGACAACCCGAACCCCTGACGTAGGCGATGTGACGAGACCCAGGTTAGGCAACAGCCCCACCTGGCATCAAGTCGGTTTACTAGGGGGCCTTGCGGAGCCAGTTTTCGACGCCGGCGATGTGGGCGATCATCCAGGCTCGGGCCGCGTCGGCGTCGCCTAGTTCGATGGCGTCGAGGATGGCGGTGTGTTCGGCGAGGGTTCGCTCGACCGCGCCGGCCTGGGTGACACCGCGCCAGATGCGGGCTCGCTGGGTCGCGCCGGAGATGCCGTCGAGCAGGGAGCAGACGACCGCGTTGCCAGTGGCCTCGGCGATGCCACGGTGGAAGCGGAGGTCGTTCGCGACCAACTCGTCGACCTGGGCATCGGCGGTGAGATCGCTGGTGAGCAAACGGAGATCCGCCAACTGCTCCTTGGAGATCCGGCCGGCCGCGAGGGCGGCGACCCCGGGCTCGAGCAGGCGGCGTACTTCGAAGAACTGCAAGACCGAGTCGTCCCGGTGCAGGTCGACCATGAAGCTCAGCGCGTCCAGCAGGTGCGCCGAGTCCAGGCTGGTCACGTAGGTGCCGTCACCGTGCCGTACGTCGAGCACGTTGACCAGGGTCAGCGCTTTGACCGCTTCTCGCAGCGAGTTCCGCGACAACCCCAGCCGGGCGGCGAGATCCGCCTCCTTCGGCAACCGGTCTCCCGGCCCCAGCTCCCCCGAGGTGATCATGTCCTTGATCTTGACGATCGCCTCATCCGTCAACGCCATCCGCTCAGTATGCCGCCGCACCGCCTTTCTCCACCCCACCCCGCGCCGCCGGATTTATGATCGCGCCATGACCGCCGGGTACTCGGGCAAGCCGCTGGCTGTGAAGTTGGGCATCAAGTCCGGCCACTTGGTTGCGTTCGACAACGCTCCGGCCGGCTTCGTGGTCGAGGGTCTGCCCGCGGATATCCGGCCGGTCAGCCGGCCCGGGCGGGCGGAGTACGACGTGATTCTGGCCTTCTGCCCCGACCGGGCGCGGTTGGCTAAGCGGCTGCCCGCGCTGCTGGAACGGATCACCACCGCGGGGATGATCTGGATCGCCTGGCCGAAGCGGGCCTCCGGAGTACCGACGGATCTGGACGAGAACGGGATCCGGGAGCTCGCCCTGCCGCTCGGCGTGGTGGACGTGAAGGTCTGCGCCGTGGACGCCACCTGGTCCGGTCTCAAGCTGGTCCGCCGTCTGGCCAATCGGTGAGAAGTGGACTGATCATTCGCATGACCTTCATCACATCTTTGTTCACATCTGCGCAACACAGCCCGCAAGCGAGCGGCTGCATACAGTGGGCAGTGAGGCGTACCGCGCTGTCGCCGGCACCCACCTGCCTAGGCCGGAACCCCACCACTACAACGCGTCCGGCAGTCCACCGGACGTTCGGTCGCGCCATCAGAGGCCGAACCCACGTTCATCGCCGTGAAACACAGCAGACCAAGGTGTTTCAGCTGTCGATCGATCAAGCCGTGAGACGCCAACCACTCGATCCACTGGTCCGGTGATCCCGGGCTGTAGATGTGTTGCGGCTGCTATTAGCCTTGCCTCGGGACCACACCCATAACTTCAGTAGACATAACAGCGGTACCTGACACGATCGGAAGAGGCGAACTGCCAAGTGGCCACCGAGCCATCAGAGACGAATCCCCTTGCAGCCTTCGGTGCGAACGAATGGCTGGTCGACGAGATGTACGAGAAGTACCTCCAGGACCCTAAGTCGGTGGATCAGGCCTGGTCGAGCTTCTTCAAGGGGTACACGCCCGGTCAGGACGGGTTGCCGGCGAACAAGAGCCAGGACAACCTGGCACCCCGGCCCGACGCTGTGTCAGACAACAAGACGCCCGAGGCTCCGAGCCGGGGCACCGCGGCCGCCGCTCCCGCATCCAGTCAGCCGGCCGCCAAGGCCGCAGCCGCTGCCCCCGCAGCGAGCGCCCCGGCCCCGGCCGCATCGGCTCCGGCGGCGGCCGCACCGGCCCCGGCGAAGCCCGCAGTACAGAACCAGCCCGCAGCATCAGCAGCCAAGGCAGCGCCCGCTGGGAGCGGCGCCCCGACCGGAGGAACGGTGAACCAGCCGCCCAGCGCGCAGCCCAAGCCCGCTCCCGCGACCAGCACGGACGCCGAGCGGACCATCCTGCGCGGCGCGCCCGCGCGGACGGCCCAGAACATGGAGACCAGCCTCACGGTCCCCACGGCCACCAGCGTGCGGCAGGTGCCGGTCAAGCTGCTGATCGACAACCGCATCGTCATCAACAACCACCTCAAGCGTGCCCGCGGCGGCAAGATCTCCTTCACCCACCTGGTGGGCTGGGCCCTGGTCAAGGCCCTGAAGACGCTGCCGGAGATGAACGCGTCGTACGACGAGACCAACGGCAAGCCGACCCTGGTCCAGCCGCAGCACATCAACCTCGGCCTGGCCATCGACATGCAGAAGCCGGACGGCACCCGGCAGTTGCTGGTGCCGTCGATCAAGGCGACCGAGTCGATGACGTTCGCCGAGTTCTGGATGGCCTACGAGGACATCGTCCGGCGGGCCCGGGACAACAAGCTGGCGCTGCCCGACTTCCAGGGCACCACGATCAGCCTGACCAACCCCGGCACCATCGGCACCCAGCACTCGGTGCCGCGGCTGATGAGCGGCCAGGGCTGCATCATCGGCGTCGGCGCGATGGAGTACCCGACGGAGTACCAGGGCGCGGCCGAGGAGACGATGGCCAAGCTCGCGGTCAGCAAGGTGATGGCGCTGACGTCGACCTACGACCACCGGATCATCCAGGGCGCCCAGTCAGGTGAGTTCCTGCGCCGGCTGCACCGCCTGCTGCTCGGCGACGAAGGTTTCTACGACGAGATCTTCCAGAGCCTGCGGATCCCGTACGAGCCGATCCGCTGGGCCGCCGACCTCCCGCACAGCCACGAGGAGGACATCAGCAAGCAGGCCCGGATCCTCGAGCTGATCCACGCGTACCGGGTGCGCGGCCACATCATGGCCGACACCGACCCGCTGGAGTACAAGCAGCGCAGCCACCCCGACCTCGACGTGGCCACCCACGGCCTGACCCTGTGGGACCTGGACCGCGAGTTCGCCACCGGCTCGTTCGGCCAGCAGAGCGACCGCAAGTTCATGAAGCTGCGGGAGATCCTCGGCATCCTGCGCGACTCGTACTGCCGCACCACGGGCATCGAGTACATGCACATCCAGGACCCCGAGCAGCGCAAGTGGATCCAGGAGCGGGTCGAGCGGCCGCACACCAAGCCGCCGCGCGAGGAGCAGCTCCGGATCCTGGCGAAGCTGAACGAGGCCGAGGCCTTCGAGACCTTCCTGCAGACCAAGTACGTCGGTCAGAAGCGCTTCTCCCTCGAGGGCGGCGAGACCACCATCCCGCTGCTCGACGAGCTCTGCGAGGAAGCCGCCGGTGCGGGCCTCGACGAGGTCACCATCGGGATGGCGCACCGCGGCCGGCTGAACGTGCTCGCCAACATCGTCGGCAAGTCGTACGGCCAGATCTTCCGCGAGTTCGACGGCAACATCGACCCGCGGACGGTCCAGGGCTCCGGTGACGTCAAGTACCACCTGGGCGCCGAAGGCGAGTTCGTCTCCGAGTTCGGCGACAAGATCAAGGTGTCGGTGGCGGCGAACCCGTCCCACCTGGAGACCGTCGACCCGGTCCTCGAGGGCATCGTCCGCGCCAAGCAGGACATCCTCGACCAGGGCGCCGCGTTCCCGGTGCTGCCGTTGCTGGTCCACGGTGACGCGGCCTTCGCCGGCCAGGGCGTCGTGGCCGAGACGCTGAACCTGTCGCAGCTGCGGGGCTACCGCACCGGCGGCACGATCCACGTGATCGTGAACAACCAGGTCGGCTTCACCACCTCCCCTGCCTCGTCCCGCTCGTCGATGTACTGCACCGACGTCGCGCGGATGGTGCAGGCACCGATCTTCCACGTGAACGGCGACGACCCCGAGGCCTGCATCCGGGTCGCGGACCTGGCCTTCGAGTACCGCCAGGCGTTCAACAAGGACGTCGTGATCGACCTGGTCTGCTACCGCCGCCGCGGTCACAACGAGGGCGACGACCCGAGCTTCACCCAGCCGCTGATGTACGACCTGATCGAGCAGAAGCGGTCCGTCCGCAAGCTCTACACCGAGGCCCTGATCGGCCGCGGCGACATCACGGTCGAAGAGGCCGAGCAGGCGATGCGCGACTTCCAGCAGCGGTTGGAGCGGGTCTTCACCGAGGTCCGCGAGGCGAAGAGCCAGCCGGACACGCCGGCGCCGTACGTGACCGTCCCGGTCTACCCGGACAAGCCCGAGGGTCCGGACGCGACGGCCATCACGCCCGAGGTCCTGAAGAAGATCGCCGACGCACACATCAGCCTGCCGGAGGGCTTCACCGCCCACCCGAAGGTGATGCCGCAACTGCAGCGCCGCGCCGCCGCGATCACGCAGGGCCCGATCGACTGGGCCAGCGCGGAGATCACCGCGTTCGGTTCGCTGCTGCTGGCCGGACGCCCGGTCCGGCTGGCCGGGCAGGACAGCCGCCGGGGCACCTTCGTGCAGCGGTTCGCCTCCATCGTCGACCGGGTCAACGGCCAGGACTACGTCCCGCTGCAGCACCTCGACGAGAACCAGGCGAACTTCTTCGTCTACGACTCGCTGCTGAGCGAGTACGCCGCGCTCGGCTTCGAGTACGGGTACTCCGTGGCGCGGCCGGACGCACTGGTCCTCTGGGAGGCGCAGTTCGGCGACTTCGTCAACGGCGCCCAGTCGATCATCGACGAGTACATCTCGGCCGGTGAGGCGAAGTGGGGACAGAAGTCCGGTGTGGTGCTGCTACTGCCGCACGGGTACGAGGGCCAGGGGCCGGACCACTCGTCCGCCAGGATCGAGCGGTTCATGGCGCTGTGCGCCGAGGACGCGATGACCGTGGCCCAGCCGTCGACGCCCGCGTCGTACTTCCACCTGCTGCGGCGGCACACGCTGCAGGAGGAGCACAACCCGCTGATCGTCTTCACGCCGAAGCAACTGCTCCGGCTGAAGGCAGCGGTGTCGCAGCCCGAGGAGTTGACCCGCGGCGCGTTCCGGCCGGTGATCAACGACCCCGAGGCCGAGCAGAACACCGCTGCTGTCGAGCGGGTGCTGCTGGCATCGGGCCGGATCAGCTACGACATGCTTGCCGAGCGCAAGAAGGCGGAGCCGGACAAGATCAGCACCGCGATCCTTCGGGTCGAGCAGCTCTACCCGCTGCCGTCCGAGGAGATCAAGGCCGAGCTGGCGAAGTACCCGAACCTGCAGGAGATCCGCTGGGTGCAGGACGAGCCGGCGAACCAGGGCCCGTGGCCGTTCATGGCGCTGAACCTGACCGAGCACCTGGGCGGCAAGCCGTTCTACCGGGTGTCCCGGCCGGCCATGTCCGCCCCGTCGGTCGGCTCGCACAACGTGCACCTCACCGAGCTGGCGACGCTGATGAAGCAGGCCTTCAGCTGACGTGTACTTCACCGACCGAGGGATCGAGGAACTCGAGGGCCGGCGTGGCGGCGACGACGTCACGCTGGCCTGGGTCGCTGAGCGGCTTCGCGAGTTCGTCGACCTGAACCCCGAGTTCGAGACCCCGATCGAACGCTTCGCCACCTGGCTCGCCCGCCTGGACGACGAGGACGACTAGACCCTCGTTGCTTTAGCGTGACTGGATGCCCTTCGCCGTTCACCCCGTACGCCGGGTCGCCGCGGCGGAGGGCACCAGTGTTTCCCGGACCTGGCCGCACACCATCCCGGCGGTCCGGCAGATCCTGCTCGACGGGCTGGATCTCACGCCCGGCGTCACCTTCCTCGTCGGGGAGAACGGCGCCGGCAAGTCCACGCTGGTCGAAGCCGTCGCGATCGCCTTCGGCATGTCACCCGAGGGCGGCTCCACCGGCGCCCGGCTGACCACCCGTGCCTCGGAGTCGTCGTTGGCTCGAGACCTGGTCCTCACCCGCGGAGCCGGTGCTCCTCGGTGGGGCTTCTTCCTCCGCGCCGAGACGATGCACGGGTACTACACCTACTTGGAACAGAACCCGAGCCCCTACCGGGAGGACCCTCGGTTTCACGAACTGAGCCATGGCGAGGGGTTCCTGGAGGTGCTGCAGAGCCGGTTCACCAGTCCCGGGCTCTACTGTCTGGACGAACCCGAGTCAGCCCTGTCGTTCTCGTCCAGCCTGGCGCTGGTCGGCGTACTGAACGATCTGGCGGCGGCCGGCTCACAGGTCCTCTGCGCGACCCACTCCCCTATCGTCTGCTCGTTGCCCGGAGCCACCATCCTCGAGATCGGCGACTGGGGCATCCGCAATGCGGCCTGGCAGGACCTGGAACTGGTGCAGAACTGGCGCGCCTACCTCGACGCGCCAGAACGCTACCTCCGCCACATCATTGAGAGTGAACCTGACCGACCTTGACGGCAGTCAGCTTGATGGCGGTGACCTCCTTGGCGGCGGCCGCCCCTTGCACCAGGCAGCTCAGTGTGGCGGATCCCGGCGCACTCAGAACCAGCACATCCTGGAGCACGACCTCGAGGTCACCCCTGCGTCTGGCGCAGGGAAATCGGGTCCTGCGGGCGCCGGAACACCCTGCGGCCCGGCCACGCCTTGGGGCCCGGCCGGGCCGGCCTGGTCCCAGGTCATGGCGAGCTCGTTGGAGCGGCACTTCTCACCGGACTGGACGACGCGGAGCGCGCCCTTGTCCTGCAGCAGACCGCCCTTGTTGTAGCAGCCGTGGACCGTCCCCGACGGATCCGGAATGGCGGCGTACGCGATGCCCCCGCCCCGATCAGTGCAACTACGGAGCGCCTGCTTTCAACGGCACGTCATTGCGTGTGAGCCTCACTGACCTTGATCGCCGAGAGCTTCCCGTGGAACGCGTAGCCATCAGTGGTCGCGCAGTTCAGCGTGATCGTTCCCGGTGACTGCAGGGTCACCATGTCCTGGAGGCTGACCGGCTGGGTGTCCGTGGTCGAGAGCGCACCCATGACCACGACGACGATGTCACCTGTGCTCAGCTTGCACTCGGCGGTCTTGTTGTTCCAGTCGGAGTTGAGGAGCCCCACCTTGCCGAACACCATGTACGAGCCGGCAGGCAGCGAGAGCTCAGCCACCTTGACCGGCTGATAGCCGACCAACGCGATGCCGTTGTGGTCCGCAGTGGCCTGCATGTAGCCATCACTGAACCCCGCGGGACCGGCCGGCCCCGTGTCG
Organism: Kribbella sp.; assembly: GCF_035687465.1. Lineage (NCBI taxonomy): Bacteria > Bacillati > Actinomycetota > Actinomycetes > Propionibacteriales > Kribbellaceae > Kribbella > Kribbella sp. Next base: position 31,141 of record NZ_DASRXP010000101.1, on the reverse strand, counting down.
CCCTTCGGACCCGTAGCCCCCGTCTGCCCAGTTGCTCCGGTTGCCCCCTTCTGGTTCCAGGTCATCGCCGTCTCGGTCGAACGACACTGCTCACCCTCGTCCACCACTCGCACAGCACCCTTGTCCTGCAACAACCCACCCTTGTTGTAGCACCCGTGAACCACCCCATCCGCCCCCGGAATCGCCGCATACGCGACCGTCCCCACCCCGATCAAAGCAACAGCAGCAACAACCCCGGCGATCCGTGTCTTGAGCATCTGCGTCTCCCCCACATTGGTCAGCCGACCGGACGGCGGCCTATCCAAATGCTGGCGAGCGGGCTTCAGACAGCCTTAAGGCTGGCGCTCTAGTCCGCGTGGGGTGGGCGTCTGCGCAGGGGTGGGTCGGGGGCGAGGGTGCCGTCGGGGGCGATGTGTTCGAAGATCTGGTCGACCAGGTTCAGTACGTGCGGGTCGTCGACCGTGTAGATGTGGCGGCGGCCGTCGCGCCGGGCCGTGATGATGCCGGCCAGGCGGAGCTTGCCGAGGTGCTGGCTCGCGGTCGCGATGCTGACGCCCGCGCGCTCCGCCAGGGTGCCCACGTCGTACTCGCCCTGCGCGGCCAGCGACACGAGATGCAGCCGGACCGGCGCGGACAGCATCGCGAAGGTACCGGCGGCGGATTCGAGCTGGGCCTTGGTCGGCTCAGGCGGCGTGGTCGTCATGGCGCAGTCATTGTCGCCTCTACGGAGGCAGTTCGCAGTACGGCGGGCCGGTGGTGAGGACGGTCTCACACTTTCGCAATTGCGAAAGTGTTAAAACGGTGGCAGGCTGGAACCATGTTCAGAGCTCTTCGCCCCGTGCTGCTCCTCCTGATCGCAGCGGTTCCGGCGGTCGCACTCCGGCTCTCCGGCGTGCATCCGTCAGCCCCGCTGGCGATCGTGGTTTTCGGCCTCGGCGTGGTCGCCGCGTCGTTCGTGCTCGCCTGGGCCGCGGAAGCCGCCGAGGTGGACATCTCCGGCGGCCTGGCGATCGCGCTGCTTGCAGTCATCGCCGTCCTGCCCGAGTACGCCGTAGACCTCTACTTCGCGCACACCGCAGGCAGCAACCCGGACTACGTGCAGTACGCCGCAGCCAACATGACCGGCTCCAACCGGCTACTGCTCGGCCTGGGCTGGTCCAGCGTCGTCCTGGTCAGCCTGTACGTCGCCAGTCGGCGCAGCGGGCGTTCGGTCAAGGCATTGGTACTGGACTCCGGCTACCGGCGCGAACTGGGCTTCCTGGCGGTGGCCAGCGTGGTCGCCTTCATCATCCCGGTGACCGGCGAGATCCACTTGGTGCTGGGCATCGCACTACTCGCCTTCTTCGCCTTCTATCTCTACCGGGCGGCCTCATCCGGCCACGACGAGGACCCGGATCTGGTAGGCCCGGCCAAGCGCATCGGTGGTCTGCCGACCGTGCAGCGCCGGATCATTGTCATCTCGATGTTCCTGGTGGCGGCCGGTGTCATCGTGCTGTCGGCCGAGCCGTTCGCCAACTCGCTGGTCGAGGGCGGGCAGACACTGGGGATCGACCAGTTCCTGTTGGTGCAGTGGCTGGCGCCACTTGCTTCGGAGTCGCCTGAGTTCATCGTGGCGCTGCTGTTCGCCTGGCGCGGTAAGGGCGGGGCCGCACTGGGCCTGCTGATCTCGGCCAAGGTGAACCAGTGGACGCTGCTGATCGGCAGCCTGCCGATCGCCTACGGGATCGGCGGCGGACCGGCTGCGCTCCAACTGGACGGCCGGCAGGTAGAAGAGTTCCTGCTGACGGCTACGCAGACGCTGCTCGGTATCGCGATCCTCCTGACGCTGCGCTTCCCCCGCTGGGCCGCCTGGACACTGCTCGGGCTCTTCGCGGTTCAGTTCGCCATCCCCGGCCAGACCGGTCGCTACATCCTCTCCGGCATCTACCTGGCGCTGGCGCTGGTCTCCTTCGTCCGGCATCGGCATGAACTCCTGCCGACGATCACCGCGCCGTTCCGGCGTACCCAGAAGACCCCCGACGAGCGCTCCGACGAACTGGTCGGGGTCTGAACCCACTCGGCGGGAACGGCGAAGGCCGGCGGTCCAGGTGGACCGCCGGCCTTTGCTGGGGGGCAAGCTTTCAGCTGGCCTGCTGCTGCTCTTCCACTGTGACCGCGGGACGGCGGCGCTCGGCGGGGCCGGGGCGACCGCGGCGACGGCCGTAGAGGAACTTCTCGCCGGCGGCGGTACCGGTGAACTTGGTCCGGCGGGCCCATTCCCGGCATTCCTCGAGGACCGGGCAAGCCGTCAGGCAGACCGCCTGCGCCTTGCGCTGCTCCCACTGGCTCGCGCTCTCGTCGTACGCCGGCGCCTGGCCGACGCAGGCGGCCTTCGTCATCCAGCGGTCGGCGGGGTCGGCGATCACCGTCAAGGTCGGCCTCATGGGCACTCCTGCTCCTCATCGATCGGGCGGATCGAATCCGTGGGGTTTCCGCGGTAGGAACAGACTGCGCCAGCCTCGTTGCCCCGGTGAGACGGCAATGTTTCAGCAATGAAACGTCACACCCAACCTCCGTCACATCCGTGCCGCCGTCACTACCCAAAGGCGAGAGGAAAGAAGGGAAGGAAAACGAAGAAGAGAGGGAGCTGTGTCCTCCGCGCCTGCAGGTCGCACGGCGGCGCGCGGGGTCGGGAGCGCAGGCGCGGAGTACGCGGGAGCGCGAGTACGCGGGAGCGCGAGTACGCGGGAGCGCGAGAGCACGAGAGCGCCACCGACAACGCCGGCACCTGCGCCGCACTGCCGAGCAGAAGGGATGGCCGGGAGCGCGAGAGCGGGGGGCGGGGTGGGTGAGAGGGCGGGTGGGTTATTGGGCGGGGCGGGTCATTCTGATTTCTGGGACGGCGAAGAAGGGTTCGTCTACCTGGGTGCCGTCCTCGGTGAAGCCGTGGTGGTGATAGAAGGCTCGGGCGCGCTGGTTTCCCTCGAGAACCCAGAGGCTGGCCGGCTCCTTGCCGATGGCAACGTCAAGCAGCCGGGTCCCCAGGCCGGTCCCCCACCACTGTTTCCGGACGTAGATGGCGTACAGCTCCAGCGGGGTCGGCGCATCGTCGTCCCGGGCCGGCCCCGGTGAGGAGAACCCGATGACCTGCTCCTCGACCCCCACCGACGGGTCCGGGTTCAGTGCGATCCAGCGGACCACGCCGGCGGCGAGCGCGGAGGCCCAGCGCTCCGTACGGCGGTCCAGGTCGCTCGTCCGCTCGAGGAGCAACCCCGGCTCCACGATCCCGGCGTACGCCTCGCGCCAGCAACTCAAGTGGCACCAGGCGCCGCCCGCGGCATCCGCGACCTCCGCGCGCCGGACCTCAACGTCCATCGCGGGCCGGACCTCGGGGTCGATCGCGCGCCGGATCTCGGGGTCCATGGAGAGCTCAGACGGTGAAGACGATCTTGCCGAAGACGTCGCCCTCGTTCATCTTCGCGAAGCCCTTCCGGGCGTCCGCGAGCGGCAGTGTGGTGTCGATGTGCGGCGAGATCCCCGCGTTCGCCATGAACCGGAGCAGTTCGCCGAGCTCCGTCCGGGTCCCCATCGTGGAACCCTGCACCCGCAACTGCAGGAAGAAGATCCGGTTCAGCTCGGCGGACTTCGGCGCCTGACCACTCGTCGCGCCCGAGATCACCAGCGTGCCGCCCTGCTTCAGCGACTTCAGCGAATGCGACCAGGTCGCCTGCCCGACGGTCTCCATCACCGCATCGACCCGCTCAGGCAGCCGCGCGCCCGGCTCGAACGCCTCGTGCGCGCCGATCTCCACCGCCTTGGCGCGCTTGCCCTCGTCCCTGCTCGTCGCCCAGACCCGGATCCCCGCCGCCCGCGCCAACGTGATCAGCGAACTCGAGACCCCACCACCGGCACCCTGCACCAGCACGGTGTCGCCCGGCTTCAGCCCCGACTGCGTGAAAAGCATCCGGTACGCCGTAAGCCAGGCCGTCGGCAAACAGGCGGCTTGCTCGAAGCTCAACCCAGCCGGCTTCGGTACGACGTTGCCCGCCGGCACCACCACCTTCTCGGCCAGCGTCCCCTGGTACCGCTCACTCAACAGCGACCGCTTCGGATCCAGCGTCTCGTCGCCCTTCCACGAGGGATCGGAGATGACCGCATGCACCACGACCTCGTTGCCGTCCGGGTCGATCCCCGCGGCGTCGCAGCCCAGGATCATCGGCAAATTCTGCTCAGCAAGCCCGACACCCTTCAACGACCACAAATCATGGTGATTCAGCGCCGTCGCCCGCACATCGATCGTCACCCACCCGTCCGGCACCACCGGATCCGGGCGCTCCCCCACCTCCAACGCAGAGATCGGGTCCTCGGCATCAAACCTGGCAGCAAACGCAGCAAGCATGCCGCCCACCCTAGAACCCCACCCCGCATCCGTCAGTCACAAACATCACCCCCCTCCTCCTCCTCCTTCGGCGAACCCACGCTTTCGGGGGTTATCCCCTGAAAAGGTGGGTTGGCGCCCGGAATGCACCGCAGCAACCAACGCTTTCAGGGGATAACCCCCCAAAGCGTGGGTTCGCCGTGTAGGGCGTGGACGCAGGGGGCGGAGGGCCGGGGAGGGCCCGGAGACAGGGGCCGGGGACCGGGGGACGTGGCTCGGGCTCGGCCTGGCGCATCCGACAGCGTCAGGGCGAGCCCGAGGTGTTTGGGCGAGCTGGTCAGGCTCGGGAGACTCCGTCGCGGTGGGCGGCGGTGGAGACTGCGGCGGCTACTGCGGGGGCGACTCGGGCGTCGAAGGGTGACGGGATGATGTAGTCCGCTCGCAGGTCGTCGGCGGCGATCAGGCCGGCGAGGGCGTCGGCCGCGGCCAGTTTCATGCCTTCGGTGATGCGGGAGGCGTTCACGTCGAAGGCGCCGCGGAAGATGCCGGGGAAGGCCAGCACGTTGTTGATCTGGTTCGGGAAGTCGGAGCGCCCCGTCGCCACCACCGCGGCGTACCGGTGGGCGATGTCCGGGTGTACCTCGGGGTTCGGGTTCGCGAGGGCGAAGATCATCGCGCCCGGCGCCATCCGGGCGATCGCGTCCTCGGGGACGGTACCGCCGGAGACGCCGAGGAACACGTCCGCCCCGTCCAGCGCGTCCACCAAACGGCCGGAAAGCCCGCCGGTGTTGGTGTCCTGCGCCAGCGACAGCTTCACCGGGGTCAGGTCGGACCGGTCCTCGGACAGCACACCCTTGCTGTCGACAACGGCCAGATCACCCACCCCGGCCTGCAACAGGATCCGCGCACACGCGACCCCGGCCGCACCCGCTCCCGAGATCACCACCCGGACGTCCTCGATCGACTTACCGGTCACCCGCAGTGCGTTGCGGAGAGCGGCCAGTACGACGACCGCCGTACCGTGCTGGTCGTCGTGGAAGACCGGGATGTCGAGGCGTTCCTTCAGCCGGCGTTCGATCTCGAAGCAGCGCGGCGCCGAGATGTCCTCCAGATTGATGCCACCGAACGAAGGCGCCATCCGGGCCACCGTGTCGACGAAGTCGTCGACATCGGTGCAGTCCAGCGCGATCGGCACCGAGTCGACGCCGCCGAACTCCTTGAACAGCAGCGCCTTCCCCTCCATCACCGGCAGGGACGCGACCGGGCCGATGTCACCCAGACCCAGTACTGCGGTGCCGTCCGTGACGACCGCGACCACGTTCGACTTCCAGGTGTACTTGCGAGCCAGCGAAGGGTCCTCCGCGATCGCGGTACAGACCCGGGCGACTCCGGGGGTGTAGGCCTTCGACAGGTCGTCCGCGTCGTTCACCTGGACCGACGAGGTGACCTCGATCTTGCCGCCGCGGTGCAACTCGAACACGGCGTCACCGGCGTACGGATCGGAAACGGTCTCGGACGGATAGGGTTCGGCGACCATGGGGGGACCCTTCGTGAAGAACTGGGCAGGCGTGCGCGGAAGGTGGCGGTCCGATGAGGATGCGTCGAACGGCGCCGTTGCCAGGGGGTCACCCGTCGTCACGAGTAAACCACAGGCCATAGTGGTCTGGTCTGTGAGGGACCCCACACGGCCTCATCCGGGTGACGATCGAGTCTCGGCCCCCGTTACCAGCCGACAGGCGCCTGCCTGCTGTGTCAGGATGCGGGCATTCCGGCCCGGTATCGTCCGGACCGGCGTTCACAACCAGTGTCGAGGAGTATTCGCGATGAACATCGTCTCCACCCTTCGCAAGAGTCGCGCCACGGTCGCCGTCGCCTCGGTCGCCGTGCTCGTACTCACGCTTTCCGCCTGCGGCAGCGATGACTCGGGCAGCGGTGGAACCGAGGACAAAGCCGCGGCCGCCGGGATCACCCTGGTCAAGCCTGGCAAGCTGATGGTCTGCACGCACCTGTCGTACAAGCCGTTCGAGTACAAGGACGGCACCGACGTGGTCGGCTTCGACGTCGATCTGCTGGACCTGGTGGCCAACGATCTCGGGGTCGAGCAGGAAGTGGTCAGCCTCGAGTGGGCCCAAGTCACCTCCGGCGCCGCCTTCCAGGCCAAGAAGTGCGACATGGGCATGGGCGCGATGACCATCACCCCCGAGCGCCAGGCCGCGATCAGCATCACCGCGCCGTACATGGACGCCACCCAGGTGCTGATGGTCAAGGCGGACTCGGGGATCAAGTCGCTGGCGGACCTGAAGGGCAAGAAGGTCGGCGTCCAGGCCGACACCACCGGCAAGACGTACGCCGACGAGCAGGCCAAGCAGTACGGCTTCGAGGTGATCCCCTTCAACGACCTGTCGCTGCAGGAGAACAACGTCAAGTCCGGCCGGGTGGCAGCCGCCATCAACGACAACGGCGTGCTCTACGACTTCGTCAAGGCGAACTCGGACATGGCCGTAGTCGCCGAGTTCGACACCGGTGAGCAGTACGGCTTCGGCGCCCTCAAGGACGGCAGCGGCCCGAAGTTGGTGGAGAAGTTCAACACCCTGCTGACCGCGGCCAAGGCCGACGGCAAGTACAACGAGATCTACAAGAAGTGGTTCGGGGTTGAGCCGAAGAAGTGAGCGCGCCAAGCGACACCGTTGAGAGGAAGGGGCTGAGCCCGCGGCAGCGGTCTCAGCGCTCCCGCCGGATCCAGTACTCGATCCTGGTCGTGCTGGTCCTGGTCGCCGCGTTCACCGCCGACTGGGGCCAGATCGGCAGCGTCTTCTTCAAGCCGGCCTACATCAGGTCCGCCTTCGAGGACGGCCTGCTCAACGCCCTGGTCAAGACGGTGGAGTACACCGCCGGTGCCTTCGTGATCGGCCTGATCGGCGGCACCGTGCTGGCGCTGATGCGGCTGTCCAGTGTCGGCCCGTACCGGTGGATCTCGACCGCCTACATCGAGTTCTTCCGTGGCCTGCCGGCGATCGTCGTCTTCATCGCGTTCAGCCTGCTGCCGCTGGCGTTCGAGGGGATGACGATCCCGCTCGACCCGTACGGCACGGTCTGGCTCGCGCTGGGCATCGTCGCCGCGGCGTACATGGCCGAGGTGATCCGGGCCGGCATCCAGGCGGTGCCGAAGGGGCAGATCGAGGCGGCCCGGTCGCTCGGCATGCCGCCCGCGCTGGCAACCCGCAAGATCGTGCTGCCACAGGCGTTCCGGATCGTGCTGCCGCCGCTGACCAACGACCTGATCCTGCTGGTGAAGGACTCGTCGCTGGTGTTCATCATCGGCACCACCGCCGCCGGGTACGAGCTGACCGGGTTCGGCCGGGACCTGGCCAACACCTACTCGAACCTGACCCCGCTGGTCACCGCCGGTTTCTGCTACCTGATCATCACCCTGCCGCTGGGTATCCTGGTGCGCCGGCTCGAGGCAAAGGCTGCGAGGACGCGCTGATGGCACTGGTGGAGATCAAGAACCTGAACAAGTCGTTCGGCAGCAACCACGTCCTGCGCGGTATCGACTTCACGGTCGAGCAGGGCGAGGTCGTCTGCGTGATCGGGCCGTCCGGCTCGGGCAAGTCCACGCTGTTGCGGTGCGTCAACCTGCTGGAGGTACCGCAGGAGGGCAAGGTGTTCGTCCGCGGTGAGGAGATCACCAACCCGGACTGCCACCTGGACGCCGCCCGTCAGCAGATCGGCATGGTGTTCCAGCAGTTCAACCTGTTCCCGCACCTGTCGGTGCTGCAGAACTGCACGGTCGCCCAGACCACAGTGCTGAAGCGGAAGCCGGCCGAGGCCGACAAGGTCGCCCGGGCCAACCTCGACCGGGTCGGCCTGAACGACAAGGTCACGGCGTACCCGGCCCAGTTGTCGGGCGGGCAGATGCAGCGCGTGGCGATCGCTCGGGCGTTGTCCATGGACCCGGCGCTGATGTTGTTCGACGAGCCCACCTCGGCGCTCGACCCCGAACTGGTCGGCGACGTCCTGACCGTGATGCGCAAGCTCGCCCTGGACGGGATGACGATGCTCGTGGTCACCCACGAGATGGCCTTCGCCCGTGAGGTCGCGGACCGGGTAGTGTTCATGGACGGCGGCGTGATCGTCGAGCAGGGACCACCCGCCGAGGTGATCGGCAACCCGGCCGAGGAGCGCACCCGGACGTTCCTGCGCCGGGTTCTCGACCCGACCCACGTAGAGCCGACTTAAGGAACCACCCGCGGCGAGGCCGACTCCCGGCGTACCGGGAGCTCGGCCTCGTTCGTTGCGTCCGAAGAACCGGCGAGACGTCTCTCCACTTCTTCGGACGCAATGGATGAGGTGGAGATGCGGTCGGGGTGGGCAGAGGGGAAGATGTACGCCGTGGGCCGATCGCCCATGGACAGCGCCTGGGAGGCAACACAGTGAGCAGCACCGGACAAGCCGCAGAGGTCCACCTCAGCATCCCGGCGGACAGCGCCTACATAGCGGTGCCGCGGTCGGTGGTCGGCAACCTCGCCGCCCGCAACCACTTCACCGTCGACGCGATCGACGACCTGCGGATCGCCGTGGACGAGGCCTGCGCGCTGCTGCTCCCGCAGGCGTCCGACGGCGTCCTGGACTGCATCTTCTACATCGACCCGCCGCAGCTGACCGTGCGCACCACGGCCACTGTGCCGAACGGCTGGCTTCCGGACACCGATTCCTTCGGCTGGACCGTGCTGACCGCCCTGGTGGAGTCTGCCGCCGCCGAGTCCGAGAGCGGGCGGCTCACCATCACCGTGACGGCGTCCGCCACCGCCTCGGAGAAGGCGTGACCGACGAACGATCCCTGGGCGAACCCCAGGAACCAACAGACCTACGCACCCGGACGGCCGGACTCTTCGCTGCGATGGCGTCCGCCGAGCGCGGGGATCCGGCGCACATCCTGGCCCGGGACGGCCTCGTCTCGCTGCACATGCCGCTGGTCGAGCACCTGGCCCGCCGCTTCCGCAACCGCGGCGAGCCGTACGACGACCTGGTCCAGGTCGCCACCATCGGCCTGATCAAGGCGGTCGACCGGTTCGACTCGGACCGTGGGGTGGAGTTCTCCACCTATGCGACCCCGACGATCCTCGGCGAGATCAAGCGATACTTCCGCGACAAGGGCTGGGCGATCCGCGTCCCCCGCCGGCTGCAGGAGCTCCGGTTGTCCCTGACCGCGGCGACCGCCGAGCTGACCCAGGAGCTCGGCCGGGCTCCCACCGTCGCCGAGCTCTCGCGCCGGCTCGACCTCGCCGAGGACCTGGTGATCGAGGGCCTGGAGTCGGCGAACGCCTACAACACCCTCTCGCTGGACGCCCCGGACCAGAACGAGGCGGACGCCACCACCGTGCTGGACGGCCTGGGCGGCGAGGACGAGGCCCTGGAGAGCGTGGAGTACCGGGAGTCGCTCAAACCGCTGCTGGCGCAGCTGGACACCCGGGAGAAGCGGATCCTGACCCTGCGGTTCTTCCGTGGCATGACCCAGTCCCAGATCGCCGAGGAGATCGGCATCTCCCAGATGCACGTCTCCCGGCTGCTGGCCCGCACCCTCAACGAGCTCCGGGCCGGCCTGCTGAAGGAGTGAACCCTCAGAGCACCGGGTGATCCCTGGTCGGATCGTCCTGTAGCGCCGCCATCGACGCCTTCTGGAACACCGCCACCAGTACGGCGACCGCCGCCACCGCCAGTACTACGGACACGGCGGTGGTGGAACCACCCCAGAAACTCCACGCGACTCCGAGCTGGAGCAGCTGCGAGAACAGTGTCGGTCCGCGGCTCCACGTGGACGTCCGGTAGAGCCCACGAGCCACGAGAACCAGCCCAGCGCCGTACAGGAGCAGGAAGACCGTGGTGGTGATGCCGCGCTCCAGGCGGTCGCTGTGGATCGTAAATGCTTCGGCAATTCCGAGAACGGCGACCACAAGGCCTTCCGCGGCGACCACGGCCGCGGCTAACTTGAGCGGGCGCGGGACGACTGCTGGCGAGGAATCGGTCGGCACGCCCGCAAGCCTAGTGTCTCGTCGGCACGGGCTGGAGATGCGGGGGACCACCACTATCCCAGTGCTCCACAGGGTCGCGAGCCTTGCCCCACAGGGTTTTCAGGTTTTGCGTAACCCCAAGACGGTTGCATCGGTTACTTGCAGTGAACGGGTGATCGCAGTGGGGAGGTCCCGTCCGTTAACCGGACAGGGTGAACCGTTGCGCACCGGTACGTAGTGTTAAGGAAGTGTTGTGATCCGATCGACAAGTCCAGAACCCTTGTTTCATCATCCCGAGATTGGGAACATGGACTCGTTCGTGAAAACGTTCACAACGCTTCGCACCACCCCCGTGCGAGTACAGCCGCGCTGATTGGGCACAGACCAAGCCTGCAGCGTAGGAAACCAACTGAGAGAGATGGGATTCGCCATGGATTGGCGCCACCGGGCCGTTTGCCTCGATGAGGACCCGGAACTGTTCTTCCCCATCGGCAACACCGGGCCCGCGATCATGCAGATCGAGGAGGCCAAGCAGGTGTGCCGCCGTTGCGACGTGCGTGAGCAGTGCCTTGCGTGGGCACTGGAGGCCGGCCAGGACCACGGTGTCTGGGGTGGCCTGAGTGAGGACGAGCGTCGTGCGCTGAAGCGCCGGAATGCTCGCGCTCGGATCCGCACCGCCTGAACTGCAACGCGATGGGGCCCCGCGGGATCCGCGGGGCCTTTTTGGTTGCCCTATTCCTTCACGGGAATGTCGAGGGTGACCGTGGTGCCCGGGCCGTCGGTGCGCGGGTGGAACTCCAGCACCCCGTCGAGTTCCCCGATCACCAGCGTGCGCACGATCGACAGCCCCAGATTCCCTGAAGTCTCGGAGTCGAAGCCGGCCGGCAGACCCTTGCCGTCATCGCTGACGACCACTCTGAGCCGCCCCACCGACCGCTGGGCCTCCAGTTCGATCTTGCCCACGGCGTCTTCCCCCGACCGGGTCCCGAACGCGTGTTCCACGGAGTTCTGCATCAGCTCGGTCAGCACCATCGCCAGCGGCGTCGCCACCTCGGAGTCCAGTACTCCGAAACTCCCGGTGCGCCGGATCTCCACCTGGGTCGCGACCGTGGACACGTCGGCCACCATCGCGGCCACCCGGTCCGCCACATCGTCGAAATCCACGTGCTCGTCGAACGACTCGGACAGGGTCTCGTGGACGATCGCGATCGACCCGACCCGGCGTACGGCCTCGGCCAGGGCGGCCTGGGCTTCGGGCACAGTGATCCGGCGGCCCTGCATCCGGAGTAACGCGGCGACCGTCTGCAAGTTGTTCTTGACGCGATGATGAATCTCCCGGATGGTCGCCTCCTTGGTGACCAGCTCCCGCTCCCGGCTCCGCAGCTCCGTCACGTCGCGGAGCAGGATCAGCGCGCCGACATGCTCGCCGTCGGCCCGCAGCGGGATCGCCCGCAGGAACAGGGTGGCCTCGGAGTTCTCGATCTCGTACTCCTTGGCGGCCCGTCCGGTCAGCACCGAGGCGAGCACGTCGTCCACCAGGATGCCGATGTGCATCAGGTCCGCGGTGATGTCCTTCAGCCGGCTGCCGACCAGGTCGGTGACGAGCCCCATCCGGCGGTAGGCGGACAACGCGTTCGGGCTGGCGAACGTCACCATGCCGTGCCGGTCGACGCGGATACACCCGTCTCCCACCCGGGGGCTGGTGGACAGCAGCCGCTCCCCGCCGTACGGGAAGATGCCGTCGGTGATCATCCGGGCCAGGTCGGTCGCGCTCTGCAGGTAGGCGATCTCCAGCCGGGACGGCGTCCGGACCCCGAGCAGGTTGGTGTTCCTGGCGATCACCGCGATCACCCGGGCGCCGCGGCGTACGGGGATGGTCTCGACCCGGACCGGGACGTCGTCGCGCCACTCGGGATCGCCTTCGCGGCAGATCCGGCCGCCGTCGTAGGCCTGGTCCAGCAGCGGCCGGCGGTCGCGCGGGATGAAGCTGCCGACGATGTCGTCCAGGTACGCCGTGGGCCCGGTCGTCGGCCGCATCTGGGCCCCCGCCCAGAAGCCGAGTCCCTCGGTGTCGGGCAACCAGAGCACCAGGTCGGCGAAGGACAGGTCCGCCAGCATCTGCCAGTCGGAAACCAGCAGTTGCAACCGGTCCAGGTCCGCCTGGTCCAGCGTCGTGTGGTTCCGCGCCACATCGGTCAAGGACGGCACAACCCCGAGCCTAGCCGCTGGCCCGATCTGGACAGGCTCGACAGATCGGCCGAAGAGGTGTTGATTGTTCAAGTCCAAGTGAAAGGATGCTCGGGTGGAGTCGACGTACTGGCAGGACGTGATGGCCGCGGACTACGCGGTACCCCGCGATCGTGCGCTGACCGACCTCACCGAGGAGCTCGTCCGCGGGCTCGCCAGCACCAACCCGCAGATCCGCGACGCGCTGGCCTATCCGACGCTCGCCACCTGGCTCGAGCGCGGGGTCTATGACGACCTGCTGCCCGGTTTCGGTGACGGTCTCTGCGCCGGACTCGCCTACGGGCTGGGCGAGGACGGCACCGACACGGTCTTCCGCCGCTCCTTCACCGCGCTGACGCTGGCGGAGGTGATCCACCGCGACAACGCCGAGTTCCTGGTGCACGACGAGGTGGTGATGCGCTGGGGCGACCGGCTGGCCACCTGGCTACTGCGTGAGCGCGACCTGCGCGGGTACGTCGCCGACTGCGGCTGGGCCCATGCCGTGGCTCATGGAGCGGACGCGATCGGGGCCCTGGCGCGGTCCCGGCACTGCGATGCCGGCGTACTGCGTGCGCTCCTCGACGTGCTCGCGGACCGGATCGTCAAGGACACGCAGTACCGCTGGGTGCACGAGGAGCACGACCGCGTCGCACATGCGGTGATGACGATCCTGCACCGGAACATGCTGACCAGCGACGAACTGGAGCGCTGGCTGAAGCCGATCGCGGCGACCGCGGCGCAGCAGCCGCTGATGCACGAGACCCTGCCGGAGTGGCCGACCCCGAGCGTCTTCAACGCCCGCGGCGTGCTGCACGTGCTGCTGAGCCAGTTGGCGATCGGGGTCAAGGGATTCCCGATCCCGGGCGACGACGACCTGTTCGGCCGCTCGATCGAGGCCCGCGCGGACCTGCTCCTGATGGTCACCGAGGCGGTCCGCGCCTCCCAGCCCTACATCTACCGCCCGGCCGCCAACCCGACCTAGGAATCCTTCCGGACGGAGATCGTCGCGATCACCGCGCGGTGATCGGTGCCTTCGATCTCGTACGTGCGGAAGCTGTTCGGGGTGACGCCGTCGCTCACCACCACGTGGTCGATCTGCGTCCGGACGATGCGTGGACGGTCCGACGGCCAGGTCCCCTGCAGACCGGCACCCACGGTCGTGGCCACACTGCGGCAGCCCGGGTCCATCGCGTCCCGGAAGTCCGCGTGGTCCGTGGTCGCGTTGAAGTCACCGGCCACGACGGTGGGCTGGTCCTGCGAACACCAGTTCCGCACGACCTCGAGGTCCTGCTTCCAGATGCTCACCGAGGACGGCAGCGGCGGGTAACCGTGGTACGCGATCAGCCGGAGCTTGCCGAGGTTGCCGCCGGTGATGATGATGTGGCCGAACTGCGTGGTGGTCTGCTGGACCGGGCCGATCGTCTCGGCGCCCGGCTCCCCCGCCCCCGGCTTGGGCTGCGCGACGTTCACCCGGCCGGTGTCGAGCTTCTCCGAATCGAACTGGACGCTGCCGAGCGTGCCCGCCACCAGGACGCTGGTCGCACTCTCGACGGCCGCGTTCGCTTGCTGCGTGTAACCGTTGTAGGTGAGGCCCTGCAGATGGGCCTGGATCTCCTGCCGGACGTCGACCTGGGCCTCAGGCAACGACACCACATCGGGACGACGGGCCCGGATCACCTTGGCGACCTCCCCCGCGTCGGCCCCGCCGCCGAGCACGTTCGCCACCATGATGGTCAGCGCCCTGCTGCCGACGGCCGGCGGCTCCGGATCGTTCAGCAGCCGCGGCGCGGTCAACACTCCCCCGGTCAGCGCCAGCACGACCACCATCGCGGCAGCGAGCCGCCAGCCCGGCCGGATCAGCATCAGCAGACCGACCAGGAGGACGAACACCAGGGCCTGCGGGCGGAACGCCACCAGCTGGGTGAACGGGGTCACCTCGTCCAGGCCGAACAGCTCGGGATAGAGCGGCAGGGCAACGACTCCGAGGAACAACACCGACAGGACGACCCGCCGTACCTTCCAAGCTGTCTCTGTCTCCATGGCCCACCCTGAGGGTCTAGTAACTGCTTAGTGCCGGACGGTAGCGTGCACCGTTGCGCCTGTGTCCCGAGGAGGTAGCTGTGTCCAAGTTGGCTGCGGTCAGACCCGCGTACTGGATAGCCGGCGTCCTGCTGGCTGTCTCGGTCGTCGTACCACTTCTAGTCTCCACTTACGCCAGGGACGAACCCCGGTTGTGGGGTTTCCCGTTCTTTTACTGGTACCAGCTCGCGTGGGTGTTCATCTCCGTGATCACGGTGGGCATCTCCTACCAGCTGATCATTCGGGAGGAACGCAGACGGCGGGCGGCCCAGGGGCTGGGTAATCCGGACGCACCGGCGGAAGGGAACGAGCGATGAACCACTCGGTCGACTGGGTCCAGCTGATCATCGTGATCGTGATCTTCGCGGCGGTCACGGTGATGGGCTTCATGGCGGCGCGCTGGCGGCGGACCGGCGAGCTCGACAGCCTCGACGAGTGGGGGCTGGGTGGACGGGGCTTCGGCACGTTCATCACCTGGTTCCTGCTGGGCGGCGACCTCTACACGGCGTACACGTTCGTCGCGGTGCCGGCGGCGATGTACGCGACCGGAGCGATCAGCGGCTTCTTCGCGGTGCCGTACACGATCGTGGTCTACCCGATCATCTTCGTCTTCATGGCGCGGCTCTGGTCTGTGGCGCATCGCAACGGCTATGTGACGCCGGCGGACTTCGTCGGCGGCCGCTACGGCAGCAAAGGCCTCTCACTGGCGGTGGCGGTCACCGGCATCCTCGCGACCATGCCGTACATCGCGCTGCAGCTGGTCGGTATGCAGGCCGTCTTCGAGACCATGGGTCTCGGCGGCGACAACCTGCTGGCCAAGGACCTGCCGTTGCTGATCGCGTTCGCAGTACTGGCCGCCTACACCTATTCGTCGGGCCTGCGGGCGCCGGCCATGATCGCCTTCGTCAAGGACGGGCTGATCTACCTGGTCATCGCGGTGGCGATCCTGTACCTGCCGGGCCAGCTCGGCGGCTGGGGCGGCATCTTCGACGCCGCGCAGACCAAGATGGAGACCACGTCCCAAGCGACCGGGAAGCCCACCGGCGTGTTCATCCCGGGCGAGTCTGGCTACTCGGCGTACTGGACGCTGGCGCTCGGTTCCGCGATGGCGCTGTTCATGTACCCGCACTCCGTGACCGCGGTGCTCTCGACGAAGAACCGCAACATCGTCCGGCGTAATGCCGCGATGCTGCCGGCCTACTCGCTGTTGCTCGGGCTGCTCGCGCTGCTCGGGTTCATGGCGATCAAGGCGAACGTGGACGTCAAGGGGCTCGACGGCCTGGCGAATCCGCAGCTCGCGATCCCGCGGCTCTTCGATCAGGAGTTCCCGTCGTGGTTCGCCGGGATCGCCTTCGCGGCGATCGCGGTCGGGGCGCTGGTGCCGGCGGCGATCATGTCGATCGCGGCGGCGAACCTGTTCACCCGCAACATCTACCGGGACTTCCTGAAGAAGGACGCCACCCCGGCGCAGGAAGCCAAGGTCTCGAAGCTCGCGTCACTCCTGGTGAAGTTCGGCGCGCTGGTCTTCGTCCTGGGGATGGACAAGACGATCTCGCTGAACCTGCAGTTGCTCGGAGGGATCTGGATCCTGCAGACCTTCCCGGCGATCGTGGGTGGGCTCTTCACCCGGTGGTTCCACCGCTGGGCGCTGCTGGCCGGCTGGGCCGTGGCGATGGTGTTCGGCACCATCGAGGCGTACAACGTGATCAACCCGGCGACCAAGAAGCATTTCGGTGGTTCGCTGGCGAACATCCCGTTCACCGATACGCAGGTCTACATCGCCCTGACGGCCTTTGGTATCAACTTGGTGATCGTGGTCGTGCTGACGCTGATCTTCCGGGCCCTGAAGGTGCCGGAGGGCAAGGACTCCACGCACCTGTCGGACTACACCGCCGACGCGGGCGACCCAGGAGTCAAGGACCTGCCCGATCTGCTGGACGAAGGCGGCGCCGCACCCGCCAAGGCGTAGTACGAGGCCCACGGCCCGGTCACCCGGGCCGTGGGCAACTATTTCCCGCCCAGAGCTTGCTCAACAGCGACCTGTGCCGCAAAGTTTCCCCCGGGGTATCTTCGCGCTGGTCGCTCGGATCGGCGCATGAACGGGTAGGGGGCGCATCGCATGCGCAAGTTGACCACGTCCTGGCGCCAGCCGCTGGGCCTTGCAGTCGCTGCAGCCGTCGTGCTGGCGACCGGAGCGGCGGGAGGGCCGGCGACGGCCACAACCGCCGCGCCTGCCGAAGCGACCGCGACCGGTCCGGCCGGCACGTACATCGTGCAGCTGGCTGATATCCCGGTAGCCGGGTACACCGGCAACATCGCGGGGTACAAGGCCACCAGGCCTGCCGCCGGGACGAAGTTCAACGGCAAGTCAGCCGAGGCCGGCAAGTACCGCAACTACCTCAACAGCCGCCACGAAACGGTCGCCCGGCAGGCCGGTGTGGCGAAGATCTACGACTACTCGATGGGCTTCAACGGATTCTCCGCGAAGATGACCGCCGCCAAGGCCGCCCAGCTGGCCAAGACCCCCGGCGTTCTGAGCGTGAGCAAGAACGAGATCCGGCAGGCCGACACCGTCAGTACGCCGACCTTCCTCGGCCTCGACAAGCCCGGTGGCCTCTGGGACCAGCTCGGCGGACCGGCCAAGGCCGGCGGCGGCGCCAGCATTGTCATCGGTGACATCGACAGCGGCCTCTGGCCCGAGAACCCCTCCTTCGCCCCACTGGCGAACCCCAGCAAGCTGACCGGCTTCCGGGGAAGCTGCGCGGCCGCCGAGCAGTGGACCCCCGCGAACTGCAGCAACAAGATCGTCAGCGCCCGGTACTACAACGCCGGACTCGGCGGCGACGCGGCGATCAAGGCAGCGCCGTACGTCGACGAGGTCGCCTCGGCCCGGGACATCAACGGCCACGGCTCGCACACCGCATCGACCGCGGCCGGCAACTACCACACCGACATGATCGTGAACGGCAACTCCCTCGGCTTCGGCAGCGGGATGGCCCCGGCGGCCAGGATCGCCGTCTACAAGGCGTTGTGGAACACCGGCTCCAGCGCCTCCGGCAGCACCGCCGACATCGTCTCAGCGATCGACGACGCCATCCTCGACGGCGTCGACGTGATCAACTTCTCGATCTCCGGCAGCACCACCAGCACCGTCGACCCGGTCGAGATCCAGTTCCTGTACGCCGCCACCGCGGGCATCTTCGTCTCCGCCTCGGCGGGGAACTCGGGCCCCGGCAGCAGCACTGTGGCGCACAACTCTCCCTGGCTGACCACGGTCGCGGCCGGTACCCACGACCGCCTCTTCGAGGCCAAGGTGACCCTCGGGAACGGCGCGAGCTACATCGGCGCCGGCAGCGGAGCCGCAGTACCGAGTAGCCCGCTCATCCTGTCCACCGATGCCGCGCGGGCCGGCGCCGACCCGACCGGGGCCCGGCTGTGCTACTCGAAGGCGTTCGATCCCGCCCACCCGGAAGGCTTCCTCGACCCGGTGAAGGTGGCCGGCAAGATCGTCGTCTGCGACCGGGGCAACAACGCCCGGACGGACAAGAGCGATGCCGTCCGCGAGGCGGGTGGCGTCGGAGTGGTCCTGGCCAACACCAGCCCGAACTCGCTCAACGCCGACTTCCACAGCGTGCCGACCGTGCACGTCAGCGACACCGCCGGCGCGGCGATCAAGGCCTATGTGAGCAGCAACCCCGCCGCGACCGCGTCGCTGGGTGCCGGAGCGAAGGTAGTCGGCGCGGAGGCCCCGTCCGTCGCCGCGTTCTCGTCCCGCGGACCGTCCCTGGCCGGGCACGGTGACCTGCTGAAGCCCGACATCATGGCACCCGGCGTGGACGTACTCGCCGCCGTCTCACCGGCCGCCAACGGCCGCAACTTCGACCTCCTCTCCGGTACGTCGATGGCGGCACCACACATCACCGGGATCGCGGCCCTGATCCGTCAGCTGCACCCGAAGTGGACGCCGATGATGATCAAGTCCGCGTTGATGACCTCGTCGTCGACGGTGGACAACAAGGGCAACGCGATCACCACCGACACCGGTGGTCCGGCCGGTGCGTTCGACTACGGCTCGGGCCAGGTCACGCCGAACTCCGCGGCCGATCCCGGTCTGGTCTACGACAGTGGCCCGATCGACTGGACCAGGTACCTCTGCGGGACCGGGGAACTCCCCGCGAACAACCTCCTGTGCCTCATCTTCGGCACCCGCGACCCGAGCGATCTGAACACCCCGAACATCGCGATCGGTGACCTGGCCGACTCCCAGACGGTGACCAGGACCGTCACCAACGTCGGAACCAAGAAGGCCACCTACAAGGCCCAGGTGACCGCGCCCGCCGGTGTCACGGCGAGCGTTTCGCCGGCGACTCTGACGATCGCGCCGGGCCGCACCGCGTCGTACAAGGTGACCTTGAAGCGGACGACCGCGCCGTACGGGGAGTATGCCGCGGGCAGCTTGAGCTGGAGCGATGGGACCCACACGGTTCGCAGCCAGGTGGTGGTGCGTCCGGTCGGCGTCAGGGCTGCCTACGACCTCAACGGCACCGGAAAGTCAGGACAGACGGGAGTCGCGGTGAAGAGTGCTTTCACCGGCACCCTGAAGACCTCTGTCGCCGGTCTGGTTCCGGCTGCCAAGCGGACCACGACGCTGACGAACCCGGACGGCTCCGCTTTCCCGACGGCGAACCCGGTCGCCTCGGCCCACACCGCGAAGTACACCGTGACCGTCCCGGCCGGGACCACCTTGGCCCGGTTCTCGACCTTCGACGCGGATGTGGCGGCGGGGACTGACCTCGACCTGTACGTCTACGAGGCCGGCACCGCCAACCTGGTCAGCTCCAGTGGGGGCGGTACCGCGGCGGAGCAGATCGACCTGGAGTACCCGGAGGCCGGCAGTTACGACCTGTACGTCAACATGTTCGCCCAGGCGAATCCCGCGGCGCAGCAGGCGATCAGTGAGTTCGACTGGCAGCTCGGCAGCACCGCCAGCGGCAACCTGACCGCCACTCCGGCGAGCAAGGCCACCACCATCGGCCAGTCGTTCACGCTGACGGCAGCCTGGTCGGGCCTCACCAAGGGGACGCGCTACCTCGGCACCTTGTCGTACGGCGACGGCACCTCCACCCTGGGGCGAACGGTGGTACGCATCAACGCATAGTGGTGATTCCGACACGCTAAGGAGCCAGGTGCTCCGATTTAGCGGGCCATGGCGGGCAGAATCGCGAAGGTGTTGCTGGTTCTGCTCGTCATGGTGCTCGCCGCGGGAGCGGCGCTGCTGACGGGCGGCCACCTCAGCTACCTCGCCGACAACACTCTGGCCGGTCTGCACTGGCTGGCCGCGGCTGCGACCGGACAGGTCCTCGGCTCGCTGACCGGCGGGATCGCTTACCCCGTTGGCCTGATCGGCTCGGCTGCCTGCATCGCCGTGTTCCTCCGGCTCAACCTGTTGCGTCCTGGCGTCGCCCTGCTGGCGGTCGGCTTCGGCAGCAACGCCCTGGTGGTGGCCCTGAACGGCGCGATGCCCGTGTCTTTGGCGGCTCTGGCTCGCGCCGGGCTCGACATGGTCGTCGTGGATGACCCACGCCATGAGATCGCCACTGCGGCTACCAGACTCCCCTGGCTCGGAGACGTAGTACCGGTTGCTCTGCCTTGGCTGGGCCAGGCGGTGAGCCCCGGCGACGTACTGATCGCCGCCGGCGCGGGCCTACTCCTGTACTCCGGCATGGGCGGCACCGGCCGCGTCCCAGTGGAGGCAGCGCCTTCGTGGGAAGAACTAGAAGCGAAAACCGCGGCCGATCACCCGGCGAAGTGACTCCACGACCACTGGGTCGTATTCCGCGCCGATCCCGAGGCCGATCGACTCCATCGCCTTGTCCGGACTCTGCCCGGTCCCCTCACCAACCAGCTGCTCGTAGGCCAGCGACACATTGACAATGCCGCTCTCCAGCGGGATGTCCGAGTTGTTGGCGCGACCTTGGCGATACGGATCATTCGAGTGCCGCACGATCTCCGCAACATGATCCAGCACCCCGGACCGCTCGATAATCGAGGCCCCAATCTCCGCGGCCTGCTGCCGCTCTTCCCTGCTGCGGAGAAGCGAAGCCCCACCCGGACTGGGATCCGCCAACGCCAACTGCCCGACACCGGACAGTAGGGCGGCGTACTCCAACGCCTCCATCCGAGCCGGCGTCAACCCAAGGTCGTTGCCAATAGCCACAGCCAGCGCGGCAGTCCGCGCATTCTGCCCCGGACTACTGAACCCAGCAATCTCCGTACTCCGAGCCATCGACCGCACCGTAGTCCGATACGTCCGCTGAGCCGACGCAAACCGCCTGAACGCAAACTGCGTCAACAAGAGCGGTACCACCACCAACGGCGGCGCCCACAATCCGAGCAATGAGGTTCCCGCGGCAAGGATCACGCCGCCCAGCCCCATGGCCATACCGATCTGTCCCATCACCATCAGTTCGTCGCGTAAGGACGCTGGGAACGGCTTGTTGTAGCGCTCGGTCGCCTGCCCTGCCCCGACCAGGGCATCGACCACTCCTGCGGTGAGCACCCCGAGCAGCATGGCCAGAATCAGTGGAAAGGCGTGCCGCCACGAGCCGTTCCAAGACAGGTCGGCCGGCGTTACGGCTGCGAAGACAACCGCTGCGCAAGCCACTGACAGAACCCGACGGCAAGAGACCACGAGGTCCCATCGGAGGCCCGCGATCGCGCGAGGCCCGACACCTACCATGGTCGCCACGAAGGTGACCGCGATGATCTGCGCGACGTCGGGCGGGGTGGCTAGGGACGGCCCTCGCAGCATCGCATAGGCCAGAGCCGCGCTGGTGGCGATCGGGGCCCTGTTGCGGCTGCGATCGACCTTGAACTGCACCATCTCGCCGATCGCGATCAGGAATCCGAAGGTCAGCACGAATGGCCACTCGGTTACGCCGTTGCGCGCGGTCATCAAGAGCGCGGTGAACCCGAGTCCGACGCCGGCCAGGACGATCACGACGCCGCTGCCGAGCTTCCGAAGTTCGAGACCTTCCACGTC
This sequence comes from Kribbella sp., assembly GCF_035687465.1. Taxonomy (NCBI): domain Bacteria; kingdom Bacillati; phylum Actinomycetota; class Actinomycetes; order Propionibacteriales; family Kribbellaceae; genus Kribbella; species Kribbella sp. The sequence goes on along the minus strand of NZ_DASRXP010000101.1, from coordinate 9,426 downwards.
TCCGGGGGCGGTCATGTCGGCCCCGCTGCCGAACCTGAGGCGCCACCACTGCTACCGAGGCTGAGGTCGTCGTGATCGAAGCCCGCCTGGACATTGGCGTCCGGCGCCGGCTGATCGACCTCGGCCGCCTTCCAGCCATCCTTCTTGATCAGCCTTACGAAGGCGTCGACGAGGCCGGGATCGAAGTGCGAGTTCTTGTCCTGTTCGAGGATGGCGAGAGTCTCCTCGACACTCCGCGCTGGACGGTAGGAACGGGTCGATGTCAGGCAGTCGAAAGCATCGACGATGCCGATGATGCGAGCGAAGTACGGGATGTTGGTTCCGCTGAGGCCGGCGGGATAACCGGTGCCGTCGAACTTCTCGTGATGATGGAGTACTGCCGACTTCACTTCCTCCAGGAACGGGATGTTGCCGATCAACTCGACGCCGCGGGCGGGGTGCAGCCGGATCGCATCCATCTCTGAGTCGTCAAGCCGACCTGGCTTCTGGATGATGCTCGTCGGCACACCGACCTTGCCGACATCGTGCAGGAGACCGGCGTGTTCCAGCGCATTCTGCCGGTCCTCACTCAATCGGAGGAACCTGCCCAGCATGCCGACACCTTCGCTCACGCGCTCTGAGTGACCGCGGGTGTAGAGGTCCTTCGTCTCGATCACCTGGATGAACGCCCGCATCGTGGCCGCCTGTGCCGTCTTCTCAACCTCGTACTGGGACAGAGCCCAGCGTGCGAACAGTAGCGGCACGAGCACGACCAGACCGGCCAGCGGCCCCAACCCACCGAGCCAGAGCACCGCTAGCAACAGACCAAGGAAGCCGTAGCCAGCCATCGGAAGGAAGGTCGGCAGCACCACCTGCCGCAGGAATTCGACCGGACTGGCCTTGCCGTCGATCCAGATCACCAGACAGACCAGAGCGGCGTTGGCGACGTGCTGCGCCAAGGTGGCCGCCGTGGTGGCGAAAATGGCACGGCCTTCATGGCTGAGAGCGCTATCACCCACTGGCCCCCCGGCCAGGGTGTAGGCGATGCCACCAGCGGCTGTAGCCAGGATGCGCTGGGCTCCGTTGAAGACCCGCCGGATGAGCGGAATCCGGCGACGTACCTGAGGTAAGTAGGCGACGGCCGCGGCTATCACCGCGGCCCACGGTCCAGCGATCACATAGACGGTCATCAGAACGACTGAGTCCAGCGAGGCCAGGTAGTTCGGCGCAACCGAGAATCGGAGGAATCCGCCGATAAGCATGAGAAGACACAACGCGAGGAGTGTCCATAGGTCCGAAACCTGCCCGCAAGCCAGCCCGAGGATCAGCAAAGCCAGGAGCGTCGCCAACGAGACGAACGTGCGCAACGCCACACGCCTCATCGCCCGCCCACCCGCTTCTGTCCGGAGCGTTGGCTCACCAGTCCCAGTAGTCGCCTAGCATAGGTCACCTCCGATCAGCGTCGCGGTCTTGTGCCTGGATTCAGGCACAGGGGGGCAGACAGCACATCGCTGACTCTTCATAATTCTGCTCATCAGGCGCGCCGCGAAACACTGTAGGCCAGACCGTGACTCGCCGCACTGTGCTCAACACACCTTCGTGGTATGAGAGACTGTGACTCTTTGCAGTTGTTACAAGGAGGCTTTCTAATGGGTAAGACCGGCCGCAAGCGTCGCGCACGCAAGAAGAAGGGCGCGAACCACGGCAAGCGTCCCAACGCCTGAGTCAGGCGGCTACGCAGAGCAAGGACCCCGGCGATAACCCGGGGTCCTTGCAATTTGGTCACATGTCACAACAAGACCACTAAACAACAGGTCCTGTATCCGGAGCGTCCTCGTTAAGTAACTGAATGCTATTTTCAAACAGTTGCTCCATGCTATTCAGTCTGGCGAACACTTGGGGAAGCCTTTGTCCTTCCCTGTGGATATCGACGGCACGTCGACGCACGAACCTCCTACAGTTGGCCGGGGTGATGTTTTGTATACCGCATCACTGCAGACTCGGAGCGGGAGACGGAGGTGGGTCGGCTGAGCACGGAGACGCTGGGGGACCTCCTCCGTGGCTACCGGACCCGCGCCGGCCTGACCCAGGCCGCCCTGGCCGAGAAGGCCGGTCTGAGCGAGCAGGCCATCAGCATGCTCGAGCGTGGATCCCGAAAGCGCCCCCGGACCGAGACACTGCAGGCCATCGCCGCAGCCTTGGGACTCGACTCCGAATCAGCAGACCGATTGTCATCGGCCGCTCGAGGCTCTCGTCGTGGGCCATCCAATCGGTCCATGGCTCTCCTGCGCGAGGAAGCCACTGTCGTTCCCCGACAACTTCCACCGACGTTGTCAGACTTCACTGGCCGCACATCTGAGCTTGAGGCCTTGGTTCGGGTCTTGACACCGGGCGAGGCGGTCGGGTTGGTGGGCATGGCTGCCGTGACGGGCATGGGCGGTGTCGGGAAGACCGCGCTCGCCGTTCATGCCGCTCATCTCGCCGCCGCCTCCTACCCCGACGGCAATCTCTATCTGGATCTACGCGGCTATGGCCCCGGAGATCCGATCACCCCGGCCGACGCACTAAGCCAACTCCTGCGGTCTCTCGGTATCAGCGGCCAGTCGATTCCTGAGGGCGTCGACGAGGCCGCTGCTCTCTACCGATCGCGGATGGCCGGCCTGCGTGTTCTCTTACTGCTCGACAACGCAAACGGCGCCGCCCAAATCAGACCGTTGCTTCCAGGCATTCAGGGTTCCGCGGTGATCGTTACGAGTCGGCGAGGTCTGACCACCCTGCCCGGCTTTCTCCAGGTCAGTCTCGCTCCCCTGTCGGAGACAGATTCAGTGGAGTTGCTGGGACGAATCGCGGGAGACGCGCGGGTGTCAGCGGAGGGTCCGGCGGCACATTCTCTGGCCCAGCTCACGGGACACCTGCCGCTTGCACTGCGGCTGATCGGCGCGCGGTTGGCTGCTCGCCCGACCTGGCCGATCGAACACGTGGTGACTCAGCTCCAGGACGAGCGGCGGCGGCTGGATGAGCTCGGCACGGGCGAGTCCGGCGTACGGGCCAACATCGTCGGTTCGGTCCAATTCCTGGCTGCGAGCGAACAGGCACTCGACCGGCAAGCGGCAGCTGCACTTGACCTGCTCGGCCTACCCAACGGCTCTGATCTGATCACCTTGACCACATCGCGCCTACTCGGCAAATCGGACGAACACACAGAGCAGTTGCTGGAGCGGCTCGTCGACCTCAATCTGCTGGAGTCGATGGCGCCAGGTCGCTACCGCCTCCACGACCTGATTCGCGCGTACGCCCGTGAACGCGCCAACCAGGTGTTGTCCGAGGGCGCACGGATCGATGCGCTCGCAAGGGTCCTGCAGCTCTACACCGGCATCGCCTGGCGATGCCAACAGCTGACGCACAGAGAGACTCCAAAACTGTCTTTGGCAGGCGACAGCCTCCAGGCTGCGCCGATCCTCTCCGATATCGGCGCAATACTGCAGTGGTTGGACGACGAACGAGCCAACATCGTCGAGGCCTTCCATCAGGGGCGGCGCTCCTCCGCTCTGCGTCCGCTACTCCCAGAGTTGGCGCTCGCGCTCTTCGGCTACCACGAGACGCGATCACGGTGGGCAGAAATGCGCTTGTTCGACGCTGTCGGCCGGGAGATTGCTGGCGAGCTCGGCTTCGGCCACCTCGCCGCGTGGCTCGAGCACGACCTCGCGATCCCGGATGCCGAGGCCGGCGACCTCGAACCCTCGCTGACCCATCTGCGCAACAGTCTCACCATGTTCCAGGAGATCTCCGACCTCGCCGGCCAAGCCCGATGCTGCTCTTCGCTCAGCCATGTCCTCGAGCGGAAGGGGCTGATTGACGAGGCGGTGGCCTCGGCTGAACAGGCGCTGAGCCTTAGCCAGCAGATCGACGACCAGACGGTCGAGGGCATCAGCTACCTCGCGCTCGGCACCCTCTATAACCGCCGCGGCGACCACCTCCGGGCCGAACGCTCGTTCAACCGTTCCCTCGCGCTGGCACACGGGACCAGCAACCTCCGCTCACTGGCCAAACGTTTCCAGATCGCCGGCCAGTCCTACGAAGCCGCGGGACTCTACGATCAGGCGATCGATTCACTCAGCAGGAGCCTGGAGGTGTTCAGCCAGATCTCCGACGGCAACACGCAGGCGGAAAGCCATCTCAGCCTGGCTGCCATCTACCGATCCAGAGGCGACCTGACCACCGCTACCGCGCAGGCGGAGACCGGGCTCCGTCTGGCCCGCACCTACGGCAACAAACAACGCGAAGGCCAACTCCTCACCGAACTAGGCAAGCTCGCCCAAGCGGCCGGCGACCTCTCTCAGGCCGAATCCCTCTGGCACCAAGCCGCCACCCTCCTCCACCCCGTCTCACCCCGCGACGAATCTGCTGCATTAGAACTTCTGCAGCTGAATCCACCGAACACAAAGGATCAGTAGCACATCCGCGACGGCCATGCACCGTCGAACGGCACGTCACCTAACCACAACCAAATGCGAGCCGCCTTTCACATCGCTCTCGGCGATCGCCCGCGACCGACGGCCCCCCGGCCTCGACGCTGCGCCTGCCGATTACCAACGCTTACCAGTCCCAACGGCCGTCGCCCATCACTCCCCTCGACATCCTCACCGAAGCGCTGTACCAGCACTGAAGCCTCTGCACACAACTCTGCAGCGACAGCCCCGTCGCCACCAGCGACAACCAATACAGTTGACCCGCACAAACCTTGCGCGACGGACGCCAGGTTCGCCAGTACGCGAGCAATGACTCGTCCCCGACGCCAACGACCGCGCCGCGATCGTCACGCCTGCCCTTGTCGTCAGTCCCACGAACCTGAGTTCCGCAGAGGTGGCGTCCAGCCCGATCTCGCAGAGCCTGATGAGTTCGCCGGTGACCGCCACGACCGACGGCGATGCTCCGATGGCAAGCCTGCGAAGTTCTTGGACGAAGGGCGCAAACTCGCTCCGCTTGAACGTCACGTCGCCGCAAGAGTCGACGCGTGAGACCGGCGGAAACCCCCGCTGGGCGATCTCAAGTTCTCTGAGGCCGTCGTTGGCGACGGGAGCTAGTCCTGGGTGGTGATTTCTACCCGGATCTGGGTGAGGCGCAAGAGGATCTTCTGGCGGAGGGCCTCGGGGGCGTGTTCGTCGCCGCAGGAGCGGTGGACGAGCTTCTTGACGCAGCGTTCCAGGTCGTACTGGTCGAGGCAGGGAGCGCACTCTTCCAGGTGCTGGCGGATCTCGTCGTTGCTCGCGTCTTCGAGTTCGTTGTCGATGAAGACGTACACACGCTGCAGGATCTCGCTGCAGTCGACGTCGTGGTGCTCGCCGCAGCTCACGACTTCTCCTCCTTGGCGGTGGCGGGGGCCTCGGCCCCGGCTGTTTCGTCCTCGTCCTCGGCGGGGATCAGGCCCCGCTCGCGGGCGTAGTCGCCCAGCAACTCGCGCAGCTGGCGCCGGCCACGGTGCAGCCGCGACATCACGGTGCCGACCGGCGTCCCCATGATGTCGGCGATCTCCTTGTAGGCAAAGCCCTCGACGTCGGCCAGATAGACGGCCAGCCGGAAGTCTTCGGGGATCGACTGCAGAGCAGACTTGATGTCCGAGTCGGGCAGGTGCTCGAGCGCGACCGCCTCGGCCGACTTCAGCCCACCGGGAGTGTGCGACTCGGCAGCGGTGAGCTGCCAGTCCTCGATCTCCTCGGTCGGCGACTGGGTCGGCTGGCGCTGCCGCTTCCGGTATCCGTTGATGAAGGTGTTCGTCAGGATCCGGTACAGCCACGCCTTCAGGTTGGTGCCCGGCGTGAACTGGTGGAACGAGCTGTACGCCTTCGCGAAGGTGTCCTGGACGAGGTCCTCGGCGTCGGACGGGTTGCGGGTCATCCGCATCGCGGCGGCATACATCTGGTCAAGGAAAGGCAGGGCCTCGCGCTCGAAGCGCTCGGTCCGCTGCTCGGGTGTCTCGGTGGTCGTAGGAGTCGGCATCGTGATCGAGAATACCGGTGTCTTCACAGTCTTCTGCGCGGGAGCCAGGCTCGTTGCCATCATGTTCGTCACAACACGCCCGGGAACCAGGTCATTCCCGAGCCCGGAAGCCCACTGAAAGCCGCCAGAACCGGCCCGTAGGTCAGCCCGAGACCTCGCGGCTGACCCATTCGAACACAGCTTCGACCAGCAGCTCGAAACTCTCGTCCTGACTGAGCTCCGCCCGCTTCGGCACCTTGAACGCGTGATCGGCGTCCGGTACGACGGCCATCTCGGTCAGCGGGGGGAATTCCTCGGGCGTCCCGAACGGATCCCGCTCCCCCTGCACGACCAGCGTGGGCAGCCCGGCCCCTTTCAGCTCGTCGACCCGGCTCTTGTCGGGCTTGCCGGGCGGATGCAACGGGAAAGACAGCGCCAGTACGCCGGAACCTCCGAGCTGCGAGGCGGTCCGGCAGGCAACCCTGGCCCCGGCACTCCGCCCACCCAGCACCAGCGGGGTCCGGATCCGGAGCTGACCGATGATCGCGATCCACGCCTCGTCCAGGATCTTCGGCGCCGGCGCGAGCTTCTTCCCGGCCCGGCGCCAGGGCTGTTCGATCAGGAAGACGTTGATGTCCTGCTTGGGCAGCCGCGCGGCGAGCGCGACCAGGTCACCGGCCTCGATCCCACCGCCCGCACCATGACCGAGAGCAAGAGTCGCCACCGGCCGGCGGGCGCGGTGCGCCATAATCCGGGCCTCACCGTGGGGCGTGGACACAATCCGTTCGTCGGTCACCCGCACATCCTGTCACTCCCCGGCCACAAGTGGTCGGCACCGTTAATTCGTCGAGTGGCTGCGGTGTCCAGGTGGGTGCATCGCAAGGCGGAGAAGGAGCCTCGATGCGGTGTTCATCGTGGCTTCTTCTCCAACGCGGCGAGGTGCCCGCCTGGGCGCCGCAGACGCCGACGAATTGACGGTGCCGACCACTAAGTTGGCCGCTGACGGATGTGTGTCAGAAGAGAGTCGTCTCCTCCGGCTCCGCGGGCTTGTCCAGCGGGTCGACGCCGTCGGGTGGGAGGGGGTCTACGAGGTGGGGGCCGTTGTTCTTGACCGAGCTGACGGCTTTGGAGACGGCGTAGGCCTCGAGGCGGCCGGGGGCGGCGGGGACCAGGAGGTCCAGGAGCTCGTCCGGGTCGGATTTGAGGGGATCCAGCCACGCGTCGTACCGGTCGCGTTCGACGAGGAGCGGCATGCGGTCGTGGATGCGACCGAGGTCGTCTTCGGCCGTGGTCGTCAGGACTGTGCAGGTCCAGAGCCAGGCCTCGTCGAGGTCGGCGTCGGCGACTGCTTTGTTGCGCCAGATCTCGTACAGGCCGGCCATCGCGAGGACGCCGCCGTCTGACGGGCGGATGAAGTACGGCTGCTTGACCGGCTTGCCGTTGAGCTTCTGCTCGGTCTCGTACCACTCGTAATAGCCGTCGGCCGGCAGCAGGCAGCGGCGTACGGCGAAAGCCTTCTTGAAGGCGGGCTTCTCGCCGACGGTCTCCATCCGGGCGTTGATCAGCCGGCTGCCGATGGAGGTGTCCTTGGCCCAGGACGGGACGAGGCCCCACTTGACCGTGGTGAGCTTGCGGACGACCTCGTCGGGTTGCTCGCGGTTGCGGCGCTCGACCACCGCGATCACCGGGTCGGTGGGGGCGACGTTGTAGTTGTCCGGCAGGTCCTCGACGGACTCCCGCACGTTGCCCGCCTCGATCTCGAACTCGATCACGAGGTCAGCGGGATCACGGCTGGACGCATATCGGCCACACATGAAAACCACCCTAGCCAAGCACGCCGACAGATTCCCGTACTACGGGAGCTCAGGACGGCGGCGACGGATCGCCTACCCCGTGATAGGCGATCCGCCACCGGCTTGTTGCGTCCGGGCACCCCCCTGTTGGTGACCGGACGCAAGTCCCTAGGAAGGTCTTGCGAGTTCGTCCAGCACCCGGCCGCCCCATTCGAAGGAGGCGGGCAGGCCCTCGATCCAGACCCGGGCCAGCTGGGGTTCGTCGCTGTCCAGCCGCCACTGGGTGATCAGGGCTCGTACCGTCTCGACCTGGTCCGGCAGGTTCGGCTTGCGATCGACGAGCGCCGCCGCGCGCCGTGTGCCGAGGCGCCCCAGTACGTCGCCACCCGCGAACACGATCCGCAGGCACTCCGCGACGTCGATGAGCCGGAGTTCGCGTTCGACCGGCGTGATCCCCGCCGGAGTGAGCGGTTCGACAACCACCAGTGCGTGGGTCGCCGGTACGGAAGTTCCACGGAGCTCAGCCTCCCGGTAGATCTCGCCGAGCCGGGACCGCAGGTGCGCCAGGCTGGACAGCCCGGTCAGCGGGTCCTCGCACGACAGCGAGTGCAGATAGATCAGTGATGCCTCGGCCCAGCTGGAACTGAGTGCGCGTACCGCGTCGAAAGCCGGCTCGCCCCCGGCGATCGAGCGGTACAACGCACTCAGCCCATCAAGTGCCTCGAGCAACGAGACTCCGTCTTCCGCCAAACGGCGGCCGACCTCGTCGCTCGCAGGCACAACGTCGGCACCGTCCTGCAACGCCTCCGCGATCGCGAGGTAGGCGCTGCGGTCGGTGCCAGCTGTGCCGTACGGCTCCCTCCGTCCGTACGGTTGCTCCGGCGACGACGCCTCCGACCGGTCCCGGGCGAGCGACCCCGCCAGGTTCAGGGACCAGGACGGACGCAGATCGAACCGCCTGCGGAAGTCCGCGAACAGCGACATGTCCCTCCTGAGGTCCCTTCGTCTCCCGCCCGGGTGGCCGGAGGCGTCGTTCTGGGAGTGAGACAGTGCCGTGACACGTTCATGACGCGGATTCTCCGAAGTTTTTTCGCGTAACCTCAGGACCGCTGTCGTCGTCATGAAAGGTGCGCGAATCCGTCACCCATGGGAGCCTTGATTCCGGCAACTATGTGACAGACGGTGACGGTGGAGTGACAAGTACAGGGGGAAGCCAGATGGAGACGCCGGAAGCGCCTAGCGACGCGGAACTCATCGCGCGCGTGCGCACCGGCGATCTCGAGGCGTACGGCGAGCTCTTCGGCCGCCATCAGCACGCTGCCGTCCGGATGGCCAGGCAGCTGGTCCCGCCGAATGACGCCGACGATCTGGCCAGTGACGCCTTCTCCAAGGTGCTCGATGCCCTCCGCAACGGTGGCGGCCCGGACATCTCCTTCCGTGCCTACCTGCTGACCACGGTCCGCCGGGTCCACGTCGACCGGATCCGCTCGGGCCGGAAGGTCCAGACCACCGACGACATCGCGTCGTACGAGCGTGAGCCCGAGACATTCGACGATCCGACTGTCACGGGGTTCGAGAGTGGCGCCGCGGCGAAGGCCTTCGCGAGCCTGCCTGAGCGCTGGCAGGCCGTCCTCTGGCACACCGAGGTCGAGGGCGAGAAGCCCGCCGCCATCGCTCC
>NZ_DASRXP010000100.1:0-2715 GCF_035687465.1 Kribbella sp. | reverse complement strand
CCCGCAGCGGAGACCGCGCAACCACACTGCCAATGCGCAGGGCACAACCACATCGCTCCTGCTTCAGCCGATCAGCTCCAATGTTGGGCCTTCGTGGAGGGTGGTGTAGACGCGGTCTCGGAGGTGGTTGGCTTCTGGGTCGGTGAGGGTTCGGTCCAACGGGCGGAGGATGAGGCGGATCAGGACGTTGCGTTGGCCCGGGGTGAGTTGGAGACGGGTTCGTGCCGCCTCCGGCAGGTCGTCGTACGACGTCTCGCTGCGGACCTCCACGGACTCGGCAGCATCCGCGTCGGCTCCGAGGGCCTCGCGCACCCGGTCTCCGAGGACCTCCGGAGAGAGATCAACCTCCTTGCCGACCACGATCGACAGGTCACGCCGTACTGCGGGCATCGGCGAAACCTCCTTGTAGGGCAGGAGATCCAGCATCTGCTCCGCCACCCGTGGATCCGTTGACCTGAGCAACCGAATGTCGCGGATCCCCTTGCGGAGCATCAGGAGCCGGTCGAGACCTGGTCCCATCGCGAGACCGGTCCAGCTCTCGTCAAGCCCGGCTTTCCGCAGCACCGAGGGAGAAGCGACACCACACTCGCCGATCTCGATCCACTGGTCGTCGAGCAGGACGTCGATCTGCCGGCCGTGAGTCGTGTACGGATGGACGGCCGGCACTGTCCGGTATGTCTGCCCGGGCAGTACGGTCTCCACCAGCCGGGCGATCATCTCCTCGAGTTCGGGCTCTCCCAGCGTGACGTTGCGGCTGATCCGCCAGAGGTCCAGCTGGTGGGGAGTCCCGGTGTGCTGCCAGTCGACGGAGTCCCGGCGATAGCAGATCCCTGCGCACACCAAAAGCACGTCCGACGCATCGGAGGCCGCCAGTTCGCGGAGCGCCGGCGGGATCATCGCGGAGGTGTGGCTCCGCAGTACCTCTCCGTCCGAGGCGTACCTGGTGTACCGCGCCTCCCGGGTGACCGCGTCGGCGGCGTACCCGAGGTTGTCGTAGTTGTCGGCCAGAGTGACGACCGGGTGATCCCGTCTGGTCCAGATCTCGGTGTACGGCCAGGCCCGGCCGAGCGCAGTACGGATCGAGTCGACGACCAACTGGATCGCGTGTGGTCCCTGGGCGGGATCCGCTAGGTCGCGCAGGGACAGGGCAGCGTGCAGTTCTTCAGCAGTGAGGACAGGCATGAGGGTTTCTCCAAGAGGTGACTGGTTCGAGGGAGGAAGACACCCCGACCGGCCGCGGTCACCTCAGGAGAGAGCGCAGCAGCGACTCACCCCGTCGGCACCACTGTGCCGGCCGGGGCGCAGAAATCGCTGCCCATAAAGATTCACGATCACCAGCATACCTACCTAGGATCATCGGTATGCGATGGATCGACACCCTGGAAGCCGCGGCGGCCGAAAAGCTGCCGGAGCCCCTGCACCGCTACTTCCGGCAGGGTTCGGCCGGCGGGATCAGCGTCGGCGAGGCCACCGCGGCCTGGAACGCCTACCGCTTCCGCCCGCACATCCTGACCGACGTGTCGACGGTCGATCTCCGGACCACGATCCTCGGTACGCCGGTCGACGTCCCGGTGCTCGTGGCTCCGTCGACCATGCAACGGCAGGCGGATCCGGACGGCGAGGCAGCGATGTCCGCCGGAGTGGCCGCGGCCGGTTCGATCCTCGGTGTCTCCAGCAACGCGGGTACGACCTTCGCCGAGATCAGCGCGGCCGGAGCGCCCTGGTGGCTGCAGATCTACGTGGTGAAGAACCGCGACATCACCTTGCACATGCTCGACGCCGCGGTCGCGGCCGGCGCGCGGGCCGTAGTACTGACTGCTGATACTCCCGTGGTCGGTCGCAAGGAGGATGACGGGCCGACCGTCTGGGAGGTGGTCCAACCAGGTCACCTGCTGGCGAACCTGGACGAGAACGACTACCCGCCCGAAGATCTCGCGAAGGCGGACGACCTGGGCCCGGACGTGATCGGCTGGCTGCACGAGCGCACCGGACTGCCGGTCGTGGTCAAGGGTGTGCTGCGCGGGGACGACGCCAGGCGGTGTGCCGATGCGGGCGCGGCTGGGGTGATCGTGTCGAACCACGGCGGCCGCCAGCTCGACGGCGCGATCTCGACCGCGCGGGCCCTGCCCGAGGTCGCGGAGGCGCTCGCCGGTACCGGCACCGAGGTGTACGTCGATGGCGGGATCCGCCGCGGCGAGCACGTTCTCGCCGCGCTGGCTCTCGGCGCCCGGGCCGTCTTCGTCGGACGTCCGGCGCTGTGGGCGCTCACCGTCGGCGGCTCTGCCGGGGTGACCCGCCTGATCACCGACCTGTCCGACGAGCTCGCCCACGCCCTCCGGCTGGTCGGCTGCCCGCGCCTCTCCGAGCTGTCCCCCGACCTCCTCGCCCGCAGATAACTGTGCCTGCGGTGGACCAGTCGCGGTCGTATCGTTGATCACAGGCGCGGCTACCGCGTGGTCGCGCTCTTGCGATGGGGACGCGGAATGCGAAGAGCCCCGGTCCGCCGACCGGGGCTCTTCGTCTGTGTCTGGCTAGAGGCTCAGGCCTCGGACTCGTCCTCGAGCAGGTTGCGAGTGGCGCTCGGGTCGACCTGCACACCCGGGCCCATCGTCGTCGAGAACACGGTCTTCTTGATGTAGCGACCCTTCGAGCTGGAGGGCTTCAGCCGGAGAATCTCCTCCAGTGCGGCGCCGTAGTTCTCCACCAGCTGGGCCT
>NZ_DASRXP010000099.1:0-10419 GCF_035687465.1 Kribbella sp. | reverse complement strand
CTCGGGGACTGAGCACCTGTGGGGGCGAGATAGGCTTCTGGTGTCTGGTCGGAGCGTTCGGGGAGAGCCGTGCGAGAGATCGTCGTGTTCAGCGGTAGTGCGCATACAAGCCTCGCCGAGCAGATCTGTAGTGATCTCGGTGTAGAGCTGTCGCCGGTGGAGATCCATCGTTTCAGCAATGACTGCCTGCAGGTCCAACTGCAGGTGAACTGCCGGCAGCGGGACGTCTACATCGTCCAGCCGCTGGTGCCGCCGACCCAGGAGCACCTGATGGAGCTGCTCCTGATGATCGACGCGGCCCGCGGTGCGTCGGCGGCCCAGATCACCGCGGTGATGCCGCACTACGCGTATGCGCGCTCCGACAAGAAGGACGCGTCCCGGATCTCGATCGGCGCCCGGCTGGTCGCCGATCTCCTGGTCGCGGCCGGGGTCGACCGGGTGCTGACGATGACGCTGCACGCGCCTCAGGTGCACGGGTTCTTCTCCGTCCCGGTGGACCACCTGACGGCGATCGGCGTACTGGCGGACCACTTCCGGGGCACCGACCTGACCGACACGGTCGTGGTCAGTCCGGACCTGGGCAACGCCAAGACCGCGACCCAGTTCGCGCGGCTGCTCGGCCTGCCGGTGGCCGCGGGCAGCAAGCAGCGGTTGTCCGACGACAAGGTCGTGATCGACGCGATCGTCGGCGACGTGGCGGGCAAGAAGGCGATCATCCTGGACGACGAGATCGCGACCGGTGGTTCGATCATCGAACTGCTGGACCGGTTGAAGGATCTCGGCTGCACCCAGGCCGCCGTGGCGACGACGCACGGGCTGTTCGCGGGTAAGGCGGTGGAGCGGCTGCGGTCCCACCCGTCGATCACCGAGGTGATCAGCACCGACACGGTCCCACGCCCGGACGGATTCCCCGAACTGCAGGTCAGCTCGGTCTCCGGACTGTTCGCCGAGGCGATCAAACGCATCCACGAAGGCGAGTCCGTCAGCAGCCTCTTCGACGGCGTAGACCCCACCCACGGCCCACCCCAACCAAAACTCCCCTTCTAAGCTGTTCCACAGGCGAGCGAAGCGGTTCCCCAGTCGGCGTGGTCGCTGTTCTTGCCGTTGCCGCCGTCCGTGGTGGCCAGGGTGAGGCGTTTGATGCCGGTGACATCGAGGTCCAGGTGCGTGGCGGTGTCGCCGGCGCGGATGACCGGCGTACTGGCCAGGGTCTGGCCGTCGCCGACCACCACGAAGGTGACCGAGCCATCGCCGGTCTCGGTACCGTCGTCGACCCCGACGTCCGCGACGAACCGCGTGCAGGCGCCACCCAGCCAAGTGGTCAGTGAGCTCGCCGCGTGCGAACCGATGCCCTTGGCAAACGTCTTGCCGGCGATCGACAGCGTCCCCGGCGGCTGGTCGCCACCATGACTGTTGTCCCGCTGCTGCGGTCGACCGTAGCCGTTGATCTCATCCGTCCAGGGCAGATCACTCACGTACGTCGCTCCGCGTGGCGGCAGCGGTTCCGCGAAGATCGACGTGGCTCCGGCGGAGTGGATCGACCGCCCGTCCGGTGCCGTGTATTTGCCGGCGACAACCAGTTCGACATCACCCCGGGCGCCGCCCGAGCCTAGCCTCAACGTCCAGCTCCCGCTCACGCTCTCCCCATCGTTCAGCCGGTTCCTCGTTACCGGCGCACCCGCGACCAGCGTCCACCCGCCGGGCACTTCCGGCGCCAGCGTGAGGTTGCGCACAGGACCACCCGTCCGCGCAACGAAGATCCCTTGCACCTTCACAGTCCCACCCGTGACGATCTCGCTCACGGACGCGTCCACCAGCACCGTCGTGCTGGGTGCGACCCGATGCGGCTGGTCGCAGGTGACCCGACCAGCGGAGTACGGGCAGGCTTGCAGCGCGAAGCCGCCATGATTGCCGATAGCAACCGATAGCTGATCTGTTGCCCGCCGCACCGATGACGACCGGGCCAGCAGCCGCCCGTTGTCCGCGATGACCTCGACCAGCCACTGCCGGTTCCCACCCATGAACGACAGCGGTACCGCGACCGTACCCGCGCCACCTGCGCTGATCCCACCGGCGAACCACCGCGAACCACTCCGCCGCGCCATCACGACGTCCGAGCCAGGTGCTCCCGCGACCAGTCGCGTCTCGTCCCAGCTCGTCGGCAGTTGCGCGAGGAACCGCGCACCCTCCGGCTGCGAGGCCAGCTCCTCGGGCGAGCTGACGATGTGCGTCCAGCCGGACTCGTAGACGACCGGCAGCGCGAGCTCGTGCGCGTTGGTGGTCTGCGGTTTCGGGTTGGCGGCCGTCGCGAACCGGGTCGGCGTGTAGTCCATCGAGCCGATCACGTTCCGGGTGAACGGCAGGATCGTGTTCCGCGTCGCGTTCAGCCCGTTCTCCTCGCCGCGGACGCCCTCCATCGTCATCAGGTGCGGCCAGGTCCGGGCTAGCCCGTGCGGCACGGTCGAGCCGTGGAAGTTGATCATCAGCTTGTACTTCGCGGTGTCGGCGAGGATCGCGTCGTACCACTGGTAGCGACCCTGGGTGTCGGACTCCATGAAGTCGACCTTCACCCCTTTGACGCCCCAGGCAACCAGTTTGGTGAACCAGTCGTCGCGTTGCGCCTGGCTCTGCAGGTTGGTCCAGTGGAACCAGATCAGCACCTCGACGCCGCGAGCCCGCGCGTACCGGGTCAGCTCCGGCAGCCAGGCCGGGCTCCACCCCTCGTCCACGAGCACATACTTCAGGTTGTTCTTGGCCGCCGCGTCCACGTAGGCCTTCTGGCGTTCGAAGTCACGAGGGCTGGAGTTCTCGGCGAGCCAGGACCAGGACGACAACCCGGGCTGGATCCAGCTCGTGTCCGTGAAGCGCGCCGGGTCGGCGAGGTCGTCCACCAGGGTCGAGGCGGTGACGGTGGCGAGGTCGCCGACGATCATCGTTCGCCAAGCCGTTGCCAACGGCCCCGACGACACCACCTGCGCGTCGGCGAGCTGGACGTCGTACCGGCTGGAGCCCTGGGTGTGCGTGAGGCGCGCACCGGAGTACCGGCCGTCGAGACCGGATTCGGCCAGCAGCGCATAGTTGCCCCCGGCCCGGAACAGCGCGGGATGCCCGAACTGCCCGGTCGGGGCAGTGGCGGCGGTCGCCTGCGCGTGCTCGTTCTCGTGCTGCGCGTTGTAGGGCTGCAACCAGTTGGTCGCGTCGGCGGCGAATTCGTAGCCGCCCGTCTCACGCTGGACGGCGACCGGACCGGGCAGCTCGTACCGGAACGCCACGCCGTCGTCGGACACCCGCACGACCAGCGCGAAGGAGCCGCTCGCGTTGCCGAACGTCAGCCGGCTCTCCTGCTGGAACACGGTCCGATCCCGCTGTTTCCCGGTCGTCATCCGGTACGACGTACGCAGCGTCTGGTGGCTCTCACCGGTCAGCGCAAGGTCCTTCGACAGGTCGCCGGCCGCGGTCACCACGCCGAGATCCGCGACGCTGACCACCTCGGCGGCCTTCGAGGTGACCTCGAGCCGGAGCCGACCGTCGACCAACTCCACGGTCGCGCCGACGGAAGCCACGCCGGGCAGTACCCACGAGGTGTCCGGGCCGGCTGCAGCAGCTGGAACGGCTGGAACGGCTGGAACGGCTGGAACGAGGAGAGTCAGCGGCAGGAACGACGAGAGCAGCTTCAGCATCGGCGAGGTCCTCACGATCGGTGAACGGGCGAGTACACCAAGTCGCGCTCACCGTAAGAGGTGGTGTTGATTGCTGCAAGATCCCGTGCAGAAATGTCCGGATGCGGACTTAGGGCACGCCCTACCCCAGCTCCAGCGTCGTGGTGGCGAAGATCCCGGCCTGATCGACGTCCGGCGCCGGCCCGCCGGCGTACATCCGCGCACACTCGAAAGTCGGCACCAGCCCGAACCGCTCAGCCAGCCTCACCGCTGGCGCATTGACATCCGGTACGTCGATCGCCACCTCCTCACCTGGCCCCACGAGCCCGGCGAGCACCGCCGAGGCGATCTCGTCCGACGCCGCGTACAGCGGCCCGACCCGCGAGCCGGAGTCGGTCGGCCGCAGTACGCCGAAGCCCGCAAGCCGGCCGTCCTGGATCGCTACGAGCGATCGGTGCCCAGGCAGATTCACCCAAAGCGACAGAAAGGCATCCCGCTCCGCCGGGAAGAACCGGCGGTCGTACTCGGCCAGTTGCCGGAACGGCACCGACCGCGCGTCCACCAGTTCGACCCCGCCCGGCGTCTCACCGACAGCCGGGACGCCGGAGTAGCGGACGTGGTTCAGCGCCCGCTGGAACCCCGACTTCTGGTAGTTCTCCTGCTGATCGACCACCCCGTCCAGCCCGACCGTCCGCCCGACGAGGTGGTCCATCACCGCGTTCCACAACTGGATCCCGTACCCGTGTCCGCGCACCTCCGGCCGAGCGATGTAGAACCCGAGGAAGCCGTAGTCGGTGCCATAGCGAACGCCCGAGCAGCATGCGATCGGCTCGCCATTCAGCCGCCCGACCAGGAACCCCGAGGGGTCGGCCGCACCGAAGGCCAGCACGTCCGACCGCCCCGGATCCCATCCTTCGTCAGCAGCCCACCGCCGCATGGTCAGAAGGTCCGCCGCACTGGCCGCCAAGATCTCCAGCTCACTCATGGAGCGAGCCTATTCACCCCTCACAACACAGGTGGTGCAGCCACTCGGGCTCATGCCACCAGTACTCCGGGTCGTGGGCGTGCGCCTGCTCCCGAGTCAGCGGCTGCGGACCATTGCCCGCAGCAACCAATGACGTCTGCCGAGCATTGAAGGGCTCGAGCAGCTGGTCGATG
Organism: Kribbella sp.; assembly: GCF_035687465.1. NCBI lineage: Bacteria > Bacillati > Actinomycetota > Actinomycetes > Propionibacteriales > Kribbellaceae > Kribbella > Kribbella sp. The sequence goes on along the minus strand of NZ_DASRXP010000099.1, from coordinate 5,602 downwards.
GTGTGCAGCTTCCCGGCCACCATCACCTGCTGGACCGCAGCCGCATGCGTGATGTCCGCCAGCGGATTGCCCCGCACGAACGACAGATCCGCTTGCGCCCCCGCCCGTACTACGCCGAGCTTGTCCTCCAGGTTCAACCATCTCGCCGGGTTGCGGGTCGCTGTGGTCAGTGCCTCGTACGGGGTGAATCCGCCAGCCACCATCGACCGAAGGTTCGCGTGCAGCGAGATCGCGATGTTGTCCAGCGGTGAGTCGGTCCCAGCGATCACGAAGCCGCCGCCGCGGTGGATGCGCAAGACCATGTCTACGTTGCCCTTCAGCAGTTCCCGGGTGGTGATTCCCGCCGGTCCCGCGGCGGTGTTCACCTTGGCCTGGAGCGCGGCGTACTCCCAGGCCGGGTAGAGAGTGGTGGTCCGCGGGTCGGTCACCAGCGACGGGTCGTCGACGTGGGCCATCGTCGAGGTGAACAGCGTCGGAGTGACGGACAACCCGGCACTCGTGAACAGCGTGACCACATCGGCATACGCCCGGCCGAGCCGGCTGACCGTGTGCGAGTAGCCGAGCCGGTTGGTCGCGCCAGTGTGTTCCATCCCGTCCATGCCGAGGTGTTCGGCCGGGTAGAGGTAGTGCGACGACAACTGCAGCCCGAGCCGGTGAACCGCGGCGATCGCCCGTCGCTGATACTCGATCGGCAGCCGCACGTACGTCTTCACCAGGTCGTACGCGAGCCCTTCCACCCGGTCGAGTTCCAACCCGAGTTGCCGCAGCGACAAGGTCGGTCTCATGAAGTTGTAGTAGACCCGCGAGCCGTCGATCGCCTCGCCCGTCGCGAAGTACCGGGGCCCGGTCAGAGAGCCGTGCGAGAGCGCTTCCCGAGTCTCCTGCATCTGGTATGCGGGATCGCCGGGAGAGCGCGTACTCGTGATCCCGTACGCCAACCAGAGGTTGCCCTGCCGGGCGCCCCACGCCCGGCCGCGAAGGTGCCAGTGGACGTGCGCATCGATCAGCCCCGGCATCACGGTCAACCCCGACGCATCGATATCGGCCTCACCTCGATGTGGCCGGACTGCCGCGATCTTGGCCCCGTCCAGTACGACGTCGACGTCGGGCTGTAGCTCCTTCGCCCGGCCGTCCCACAGGGCGCCGGCGTGGATCGTCAGGTGCTGGTTGACCTTGGCCCGTTGCCAGGTCAGGTCGAGCTTCACCGTCCGCGGACGTGATCCCTGCACATCGACGCGGCGCAGTTGGCCGTTGTGCAGATAGAGCAGAGTCCGTTCGTCCTGCCAGACCGGCGAGTCGGTGACCTCGTCGGTGATCGCCCGCGGGTTCCCGGTGAACCGCCCGCGCCTGTCGACCGGTACGACGTACAGGAGGCTCTCGACGACGAAGGCGAGCCATTTGCCGTCGGGGGAGAACACCGGGCCGTCGTCGCCACGGGTAGCCAGCGATCGGAACGGCATCGGCTCGACGTACTCGAAGGCGGTGGTGGCGACGTCGACGTACAGGAGCTGGCTGGTGCCCTCGCGGAAGCGCTTGGAGAACGGTTTCACCGCCGCTAGAACGATCGTCCGACCGTCGGCGGACCAGCTCACCCGGCCCGGTTGGAACAAGGTCGGCGTCAGTTGGCGAACCTGGTTCGAGGCCAGCTCGAGGACCCAGGCGATGCCGTCCTGGTCCTGGTACGCGACCTGCTTGCCGTCCGGGGAGAACCGTGGCGCGGTCTGCGCTCCGGGCAACGAAGAAAGCTTGCTGTCGGCCCCGGTGGCGAGATCGTGCAGCCAGAGGTCCGCAGTACCGTCCCTATCGCTTGCATAGAGCAACTTCTTGCCGTCGGGTGAGAAGTCCGGATCCGAGTTGAAGTAGCCGTCGGCAACGACCTTGCGCGGCGCTGTCCGCCCGTCGGTTGCTGCCAGCCACAACGCGTTCAGCGCACGAAAGGCGAGCAGACGTCCGTCCGGCGACACTGTCGGACTCGCGATACCCAGCACTGGCCGGCGCTTGGTCGACTCGATGTCGGGCGCCTTCGGTCGCGGCCTGCGCGACGTCACGGGCACGGATGCGGTGAAAGGCACGACCGCGTGAGCGCCGCCGATCGTGTGCAGCAGCACCCTGCCGTCGGCGGTGTAGTAGAGCTCGTTCGCCGACGCCCACGAAGGCGGTACGGCGAAGACGTCCTTGCCGCTGGTGACGGTCTGATCGCCGACCACCAGATCCGAAGCCGGGCCGCTGTTCCGGACATACGCAAGCTGTCCCGAAGGAGAGTAGGCCGGACCGTAGACGGCGAACCCAGTCTGAGCCGGTACGGCGATCCGCCGCTGGCCGGTGGCGAGATCGAGTTCGACGATCGAACTGGAGTCGACAGTGAAGGCGATCTTCTGGCCGTCCAGCGACGCGACCGGTTCGGCTTCCTCGGTGGGGTCGTCGGTGAGCGCGACGATGCCGCCGGTCGCCAGGTCGAGCCGGTGGATGCCGTAGCTGCCGCTGCCGCCACGGTCCGACGAGAAGACGACCGAGCGGCCGTCGGGGGAGAAGTGCGGCTCGCGGTGGTCGAATCTGCCGGTGGTGAGTTGCCGCAGTCCGGTGCCATCGGGGTGGATCGACCAGAGGTGGAAGTTGCCGTCGCGGTACGACTGGAAGACGAGTTGCTGCCCGTCCGGCGCCCAGCGCGGCCGGGTCGCGTCCTGCAGGTCGTCGGTGAGCCGCCTCGACCGGCCGCCGGCCGAGGGCGTCACCCAGATCGCTGTCACCAGGTCGAGGGCGAGCCAGGCTCCGTCCGGCGAGACCGCCACCATGAAGTTGGTGCCTTCGGTCAACGTCGCCTGGTTCGCTCCTGTACGGCGGCCGTCGGTACTGCGCGCGTCGGCCGTACTGCGGACCTCGGCGGCAGCCGGGCCGATCGGCAGGGAGCCGGCGGCAGCCACTCCGCCGGTGAGTTGGAGAGCCCGGCGCCGGGAGAGACTCCACGAACCAGGGGCTTCGATCTCGGGGTCGTCGTGATTCACAGGCCGTTCCAATCCCTCGAGGGCGGTGGGGATGGTCCGAATCTGCCAGCAGCGTCGCGAGGCGATGAACCTGTTTCGCGTGCCGCTCGGTGAGCGGCTGGTTCGCTGCGACGAACGGCGGCGTTCTATCGTCAGCGCCATGAATTCTGTTTCACCCCGGGTCCGCGGAGGCCTCGCCGCTGTCGCTTGTCTGGTGATCGCGCTGGTCGCGGCATTGGCGGTCGACAGTCGGCTCGACCGGCACTGGGTGGTTCGCGGGATCACGCTGCTGATGGCGTTCGGGTGTGCCGCAGTACTCGCGGTCGATGAGGGGCGGCGAGCCCGGCGGCTCATCGGGGTGGTCGGGCTCCTGATGTTCGGGTTCGTGTTCCCCGTGACGTCGACGACGTGGGCAACGCCGCCCGAGATCGACTTCGCTCTGTCCGTGGCGGATGGAGCGGAGGCCGCGGCGACGAAGGCGGCCCAGAGCGTGGTCACCGTCGAGGACGTCCGCGCCGCGGCGGAAGCGCGCGGGGGAGCGGTCGGCACCCTCAAGACCGACCGCAGCCCCGAGATCCGCGGCGCCGACGCCTTCCCGGTGATCGTCCGCGCCAGGCCCGACCAGGGCCGCCCCCGAGCCTGCATCACCTTCACCCACGGCCTCACCGCCCACATCCGCCCCTGCTGAGTCCCCTCCAAACGCCTTACGTCCGAACAACCGAGGGGCAGGCCCCCGGCTTCTTCGGACGCAACGGATCAGGGGAGCTCGTACTCCGGGGCCAGGTGCTCGGCGCGGGTGAAGGGGTCCCAGGTGATCGGGGTTCCGTCGAGTTGCGCGGCGACCACCTGCAGGCCTGCCTCCCACCCGGCGGCTGCGGGGCCGGCGGCGTCGCGGTCGCTCAGCACATTGGTGAACACCAATCGGCAGCCGTCCGCAGTACCGACGATCTCCCAGCTGAGGATCTCGCCCAGCCACTCGTACTCGAGCACGTTCGGGGGTTCGTTCCGCAGCATCCGCCCGTTCGGCTTGGCATCCGGGTCGTCCGTGATCCCGTACCGCCGCCGCTGCTCATCCGTCACCCCGAAGAACAACTCCTTCCCAGCCGCCCGCGTCAGGTCCACCACCGCGGGAAACCAGGCAGCCAACCGCTCAGGATCCGTGATCGCCTGCCACACCTTCTCCGGCGGATGCCCGAACAACCGGACAAACCGGATCGCCACCCGCCCGTCCTCGGTCGCGTACACAGTGCCCCGACTGGTTTCCATACCTGGAATATAACCACCAAGGCATACGCCAGCAATTCCACAGAGTGAGAAATCGATTTCCAAACCGCCACGGGGACACTCGCGGAACCTAGGCTCGGGGGCATGACCCTTGGGAAGCTGTCCGGAATCAGTGCGATCTCCGACGTGGAGACGCGCTCCATCAGTGCGGAGAACCCGACCGGCGAGCCCGGCCAGGGCGGACGGCGTACTGAGGGGACCGGGGCGAAGGCGGCCCGGGATCTCGGCCTCGGATGGAAGGTCTCGCCGTCGATCGAGCTCGCGGCGGGAGAGAGCGCGACGCTGGCGGATATCGCCGGGCCCGGGTGCATCACCCACATCTGGCTCACCACGCACAAGGACAACTGGCGGCGGCTCGTGCTGCGGGCGCATTGGGACGGCGATGAGGAGCCAGCGATCGAGGCGCCGGTCGGGGACTTCTTCTGCTCCGGGTGGGGGCAGTTCGCACAGGTGAACTCGCTGCCGGTCGCGGTGAACCCGAACGGTGGATTCAACTCCTACTGGGAGATGCCGTTCCGCTCGCAGGCTCGGTTGACGTTGGAGAACACGCACGACGAGGCCGTGATCGTGTACTTCCAGGTGGACTACTGGTTGGGCGCTGTCGCCGACGAATCGGCGTACCTGCATGCGCAGTGGCGGCGGAGCAACCCCCTGCCCTCCAAGACCGTGCACACGTTGCTGGACGGGGTGGAGGGGCCGGGGCACTACGTGGGGACGTATCTCGCGTGGGGAGTGAACAGTTCCGGCTGGTGGGGTGAGGGTGAGGTGAAGTTCTACGTCGACGATGACGAGGAGTTCCCGACGGTCTGCGGGACCGGTACGGAGGACTACTTCGGCGGAGCCTGGAACTTCGACGTCCCTGACCGCGGCGGCTACACAGAGTTCAGTACTGCGTATCTCGGCCTGCCGCAGGTGATCCGGCCGGACGGGCTGTACCAGAGTCAGCAGAGGTTCGGGATGTACCGCTTCCACCTGCCGGACCCGATCCGCTTCCGCACGAAGTTGCGCGTCGACGTGCAGGCACTCGGCTGGAGATCAGGCGGTCGCTATCTCCCACTCCAAGACGACATCGCCTCCACCGCCTACTTCTACAGCACCCAAACCAGCACCGCCCGCGCCGAAGCGCCAACCCACGACACCATGGAGATCTGCTGAGGGCGGAGGTGGGTGGGTGTGGGGGGCGGGGTGTGCCACCGGTCGACGGTCCGCGGTGGGGCAAGGCGGGGTCGTCAGGGGACCGGGAGAGGGCCGTTGAGGGCGGAGAGGGTTAGGACTACCAGGGCGGAGGTCCAGCCGAGGGGGGCTTCGCCGGCTGGTTGGAGGTTGCGGTTGACCTT
>NZ_DASRXP010000098.1:0-8172 GCF_035687465.1 Kribbella sp. | reverse complement strand
CCACCCGACGCCGTCGCGGTGGTCGCCCCGCCACAACCAGGCGTGGTCGAGGATCACGTTGTCGCTGTTGATCCGCAGTGTCTCGGTCGCCTTGCCGACGGCGGAACCGCCGATCCGGAAGTAGACGTCGTGCAGCGAGGTCGGGTTGGCCGAGTGGTTCGCCGACGACCCGGTCGGGCCGATCTCCATCAGCAGCGGCGAGTTCGTCGGCGCGGCGTCGATCAGCAGCCCGGCGATCTTCACGCCGTCCACGTCGGCGACTGAGATCGAGGTGGTCCCGCTGGTCGGCATCAGCGTCGCCAGGCCAAGGCCCAGGACGACGGTGTTGGCTCGGGTGACCCGCAACGTGTCGCTGAGCCGATAGACACCCGGGGTGAACAGCAGGTCCTTGCCGGCGGCAAGTTGCGCGTTGATCGTGGCCGCGGTCGCGCCAGGCTTCACGATGTAGAACTGGCTGATCGGCAGGGACTGTCCGGCCGGGTTACCGCCGGTCCAGCTCGGACCGGCCGAGTTCGTCCGCACGGCCGGCACGAACACCTGGTAGTTGCCTGCGGCATCGATGTAGAGGTACGGCTTCTCCCGGATCACCGGGGTCTGCGCGACCTTCGTGTACGGCGGGTTCGGGAAGCTGCCGGCCGGGGCGTTCTGCGCGCCGACGAACACCATGTTCCAGTTCTGCCCGGTCCAGCTGCCCCAGTTGGTGTTGCGGGACAGCCATTGCTGCTGGCTACCCGACCGCACCTGACCGTCGACGAGCGTGTCCGCCATGAAACCGCCGCTGGCCCAGCCGCCGTCGTCCAGCGCCAGGTTGCCCTTCAGATGCATCCGCCGGTACGCCGACGCCTGCGAAACCGCCCACCGGTCGAGCCCACCAGGCGGGGTGACGGTCAGGCCTTCCGCGCCACGCCAGAAGTTGTGGGTCGCGTTCTGCGGCGGGAACCAGTCGGCCTCGACGTGCACGGCTCCGTTGATGTTCACGCTGTCCGGGGTCAGGCCGAGTCCCGCGACCTGGGTGAAGAACCCGACGTTGGCGCTGACGTTGTAGGTGCCGGGCTTGAAGAGCAACGCGTACCGCTGCTCGCCGTACTGGTTGGTCTCCTGCTGGCTGAAGACCGAGTTCAGCTTGCTCTGGATCGAGCTGGCCGACATCGTCGGGTCGAAGATCGAGACGTTCGGGCCGAGGTCGGGCTGGCCCGCCGGCGGCTCGGTCGGGGGAGTGCCGTCCACAGGGTTGATCCTGAACGATTGGGCAGCAGTGCCGTTGCACGTGTACTGCTGGAGTTGGACGCCGTCCGCGGTCGAGGCGCCGGGGACGTCCAGGCACTTGCCGCTGTTGCGGTTGACGAGGTGGTACGCGCCGTCGGCCTCCTCGACCGGCTGCCACTGCTGGTTGTTGCCGCTGGCATAGGACCAGAGCTGGATCAGGCCGCCGTCGGCCGTGGAGACGTTGGTGACGTCCAGGACCTGGGCTGCGTTGCTGAACGCGTTGACCCGGACGTAGCCGTTCGTGGTCGGCTGGAACTGCCACTGCTGGGCGGCCGAACTGTTGCAGGCCTGCTGCTGGGCGGCCGTGCCGTTGGCGGTGGCGGCGGCCCGCGCGTCGACGCACTTGCTGCTGTTCTTGCTCACCACGGTGTTCCAGCCGGTCGGCGAGATCGCCGCGCTCGCGTCGTTGGACGAGACCACGGTCAGCACGGTCGCGGTCACCGTGGCGACGAGAGCCACGGCGATCGCAACGAACCTCCGGCTGCGGACCCGTGGCGCTCGTGGTGGCGGACGGAGTGGGGCGACTCCAGTCATCTGACTCTCCTCTGAAGTTGTGCATCGGGGCGGGCGGCGTCCGAGCGCGCGGGAATGCGCATTCGGACGACGGTCCTAAGGAAAGCTAACTTCGTTACTTAATTCAAGAGTGGGATGAAGTACGGCGACGTTTCGGAACCGCTTCCGGTTCTCACCAGAGGCGGCCGCTAGCCGGAGCTGGGGATCCCGGGTAGCCGCAATGTGTGCTGGTGGGGGCGCCGACATGCTGGAAGCCACATGAGCTTGGCCGCGTCGGGGCGGCCGGTGAACCGGAGCTTGGAAGGGGCCGTGATGGCAGGGAATTGCACGGGGGACCGGGCGATCGCGGTGCTCGGGACCGGGATCATGGGGTCTGCGATTGCGCGGAACCTGGTCGCCGCAGGCCGTAGTACCAGGGTGTGGGATCGGTCGGCGGAGGTGACCGGCGCGCTCGGCGAGGCCGGTGCGGTGGTCGCGGCGTCGGCGCCGGACGCGGTCCGGAACGCCTGCGTGGTGATCACGATGCTCCCCACTGCCGATGCGCTGGAAGCAGTGATGTTCGACGGTGGTGTGATCGACGCGCTCGCCGACGGAGCTGTCTGGGTTCAGATGGGCACGGTTGGCGTCGAGGCGACTCTGCGGTTCAGGGACTGGCTCGCCACGCGCCGGCCCGGCGTACTGTTCGTCGACGCTCCGGTGTCGGGCAGCAAGGGACCGGCCGAGCAGGGGCAACTGTTGATCCTGGCCGCGGGGCCGACGACGGCTACTGCCGCTGTGCAGCCGGTGTTCGACGTCATCGGGCGCAAGACCGTCTGGCTCGGTGAGGCCGGCAAGGGCAGCCAGGTGAAGCTGGTCGTCAACGCCTACATGTCCATTCTGATCGAGGGTGTGGCGGAGACGATGGAGCTCGCCGATCGCCTCGACATCAGTCACCAGCAACTCGCCGACGTGATCGAGGGCGGACCGCTGGACGCCCCGATCGCCGACGCCAAGTTCCACAAGATGGACCGGCGTGACTTCGCCGCCGAGTTCCCGCTCGAGTGGGCGTTGAAGGACGTCGACCTCGCGATCGGGGTCGGACATGGCGAGAGCTTGCCGCTCCTGGCCGCGCTTTCCGGACAGTGGCACACAGCCGTTGCCGCGGGCCACGGTCGCCAGGACGTCAGCGCGGCTCGCCTGGCACTCGGCGCAGTCGCCAACCCGCATCGCAGCCACAGGGACTAAGAGGGGTGAGGACGTTGCAGATCAGGATCGTCAAACAGCGCCGGACTTCCGGCAGCCGCCGAGAGGTCCAACGGGAGCTCCCGCTGGATCCCCGGGACCAGGATGTCCTGGCCGCCAAACGGCTGGCGCGTCGGCGTCGGTTGCAGTTCGACGGAGACGGTCTGTCGCCGGACGCGGCCTGAAGGTGTCGTCGTGACCCCTTCCTCCGTCTTCGTCACCACGTTCCTCGCCGCGGCCGTCGAGGTCATCGAGATGGTGATCATCGTGGTCGGCGTCGGTACCGTGCGCGGCTGGCGGTCGACCTGGCTTGGCAGCATCGCCGGCCTGGCCGTACTCGTAGTACTGGTGTTGGGATTCGGCACGGCACTGACGCTCGTTCCGATCGGCGCGTTGCGGCTGGTGGTCGGAGCGCTGCTGCTGGTGTTCGGCCTGCAGTGGCTCAAGAAGGGGATCCGGCGGGTCAGCGTCAACGGATTCCGTGGCATGGGCACCCGTACAGCGTCTGCCGACGGCATCCCCGATCAGGGCGTGGACTGGACCGCGTTCGTCCTGGCCTTCAAGGGCGTGTTGCTTGAGGGCCTGGAGATCACGCTGATCGTCATCAGCTTCGGGGCGACGGCACAAGCGATTCCGATCGCTGCGCTGGGGGCGCTCGTCGCTCTTGTGGTTGTCGGAGGCGCGGGACTGCTTGCTCGTGGGGTAGTCGAGCGCATCCCGCGCAGCGCCCTGCAGTTGCTTGTGGGGACGCTGTTGTCGAGCTTCGGAACCTTCTGGGCGGTGGAAGGGCTCGGCGTCGACTGGCCGGGTGGGGACGCGGCGATCCTCGCGCTAGTGGCCTGGTACGTGCTCGCCGCGGCCGGCTACATCGGGCTGCTGCGGGCCGGCAGGCTCGTTGCGCAGGAGGCGAGGTGAGCGCCGTGACGCCTGCGTGGGTTGAGCGACTGCCGACCCGGATCCTTGGTTGGCTCAAGGCGTTCGGGAAGTTCTGGTACCGCTTCATCATCGGCGACGACTGGACCGTTGCCGCGACGGTCGCGGTCGCCCTGGTGGTGACTTGGCTGCTGCATACGGCGTCAGTGGAGGCGTGGTGGTTGCCGCCGCTGGCCGCGGTCGCCGTGGTCGGAGTGAGCCTTCGCCGCGTCGGCCGGTAAGTCTCCAGCTCAGTCTTTGGGCGGCTCCACCGGGTCTACGGGGTCAGCTGGGTCTGCAGGGTCGGCTGGGTCTGCAGGGTCGGCAGGATCGGTCGGGTCCACGGGGTCGGCCGGGTCGAGTGGGGGGATGTCGACCGCGTTGGGGAGGGCAGCGAGGATGGCATTGAACCGGCGGACGTAGTCGCCGTACCGCGCGCGCTCCTGGTCCATCAGGGCCTGCACCCGGTTCGCCAGGTCGGCGTACCGCTGCGCCTCGGCGGTCTGGAACTTCCTCAGCTCGGCGAGCACTTCTTCGGCGTTGGCCATGTCATCTCCATCGGGTCCAGCCCGCAGTACTGCGGCCAGGTCGGTGCGGAACTTGTTCATCGGGCAATGGCCCGGATCGCTCTTGCGGGTGGTGTGCTCGCGATGGCCGATGACGGACAGCGCGGTCCACCCGTAGAAGTCGCAGATCGCCGCGGCGTGCAGCAGCGCAGTACGGTAACCGGCCGCAGTGATCGCCCTGGCGCCGTCGTACCGGATCTCGTTGCCGTAGTAGAACTGGTTGCCGTTGATGCTGTCCGGCCCAGGCTTCAACTCCACCTGAAAACCGCGGTAGTCCTCGGCGATGACCCGGTTCAACGTGTTCAGCGAACCCGCGCCGGCGTGGTTGGCGCGGCCCGAGGCGCCGAGGTGCAGGTCGCCGTCCATGTCGGTCGCGACGTGGCACAACGGTCCCGGAATGCCCTCCTCGGGCCGGCCACGGACGAACAGGAAGTTCAGGTAGTCGTCGGTCTGCGACATGCTGCCCGTGTGGTGGATCATGATCCCGCGCGCCTCGGTGATCCCACCCGGCCTGCCACGGGTCCGCCAGCCTGGGTACTCCCGGAACCGCACCTTCCATTTCCGCAGTGCGGCCAGTGTCTGGTCAGGGGTCATCGGCCTGGCCAAGGGTCAGCTCCTCACATCGTCCGCTTCCCGGCGCACGCTCCGGCAGGGTAATGGCGGCCCTACTGTCGGTAATTGCCCGAACACGCCCCGGATAAACCCCCGTACGGCGATTCATCCAGCAGACCCCAGAACCTACCCACTCCCGACACCGCAGGTCGAGACATTCTGACAATCCGTCACCAGATCCACAGGAACCGCTATTCGGGGCGGCGAGTCGGCGCGTAGGTGACCACCATCGCGCCACCCGCGAACGTCTCGACACCGACGAGTTGGAGATCCGTACGACCCGACAGGTTCTCGAACAAGCGCCTGCCCTCCTGCACGATGACCGGGTGAATGATGATCCGATACTCGTCGACCAGCCCGGCATTCGTGAGGGATTGGACCAGGACAGGGCTGCCGAACGTGATGATGTCGCCGCCGTCACCCTTCTTCAGTTCTTTGATCTGCTCGTCGACGTCGGCACCGGTGATTTGTGTCGGTGGCTCGAACTCGCCCCACTCGAGGCTCTCCAGCGGATGCCTTCCGGTCACGACGAGCTTCAGGGCTGTGTTGACCTTTTCTCCGATCCGGAGGGCGACCTCAGACGTATCTGGCCATTCCTTGACCTTCGGCCACTTCCTCACCAGGTCTTCGTAGGTGCCGCGCCCGAGCAGGATGGTGTCGACGCCGTCCAGGGAAATCAGGAACGTGTCCAGAGAATCTTCGATGCCGGGCTGCGCCCATTGGCCGAAGTCGGTCTCGTCACCGGACGGTGGCCCGGTGACGATGTTGTTGGCCGTGCTGTGAATGGAGACGATGAGCTTGCGCATGATCGCTGACCTTTCCTGGTTCGCCACGCTGAACCGAGGATCGCTGCCCCACCAGAGGTTCACATCCGCTGTGAGGCGTGACCTCGAATACCACGGCTGAGGTATGCATGCCGGAGTGTTCTGTGCTATGGGCAGGCAAAACGGCGGCCGACCCCGAGGGGACCGGCCGCCGTTGTTGTTGAACAGATCAGACGTCGTAGTACAGCTCGAACTCGTGCGGGTGGGGGCGGAGCTGGATCGGGAGGATCTCGGACTCGCGCTTGAGGTCGATCCAGGTCTCGATCAGGTCGGAGGTGAAGACGTCACCCTCGAGCAGGAACTCGTGGTCGGCCTCGAGGGAGTCGATCACGGCCGGCAGCGAGGTCGGGACCTGCGCGACGGACGCGTGCTCCTCCGGCGGCAGCTCGTAGAGGTCCTTGTCGATCGGGTCGGCGGGCTCGATCTTGTTGCGGATACCGTCCAGGCCGGCCAGCAGCTGGGCCGAGAAGGCCAGGTACGGGTTCGACGACGGGTCCGGGCAGCGGAACTCGATCCGCTTGGCCTTCGGGTTGGAGCCGGTGATCGGGATCCGGATGCAGGCCGAGCGGTTGCGCTGCGAGTAGACCAGGTTGACCGGCGCCTCGAAGCCCGGCACCAGGCGGTGGTAGGAGTTCACCGTCGGGTTGGTGAACGCCAGCAGCGACGGTGCGTGCTTCAGGATGCCGCCGATGTACCAGCGGGCGATGTCCGAGAGCCCGCCGTAGCCGGCCTCGTCGTAGAACAGCGGGTTGCCGCCGCTCCACAGCGACTGGTGGCAGTGCATCCCCGAGCCGTTGTCACCGAAGATCGGCTTCGGCATGAAGGTCGCGGTCTTGCCGGCGTCCCAGGCGGTGTTCTTGACGATGTACTTGAACTTCATCAGGTCGTCCGCCGCGGTGAGCAGCGTGTCGAAGCGGTAGTTGATCTCCGCCTGACCCGCGGTCCCGACCTCGTGGTGGGCGCGCTCGACGCTCAGGCCGCTGATCTCGAGGTGCTTGGTGATGTCGTTGCGCAGGTCGGCGAAGTGGTCGACCGGGGGCGCCGGGAAGTAGCCACCCTTGTAGCGGACCTTGTAGCCACGGTTGCCACCCTCCTCGACCCGGCCGGTGTTCCAGGCGCCGGCGACGGAGTCGATGTGGTAGTAGCTCTCGTTCTGCTTGGTCTCGAACCGTACGTCGTCGAAGACGTAGAACTCGGCCTCGGGCGCGAAGAAGGCGGTGTCGGCGATGCCGGTCGACTTCAGGTACTCCTGCGCCTTGCGGGCGATGTTGCGCGGGTCGCGGCTGTAGGCCTCGCCGGTCAGCGGGTCGTGCACGAAGAAGTTGACGATCAGCGTCTTGTCCCGGCGGAACGGGTCGATGTACGCGGTGGTCGGGTCCGGCAGCAGGGACATGTCCGACTCGTGGATCTGCTGGAAGCCCCGGATCGACGAGCCGTCGAACTGGAGGCCGTCCTCGAAGACCTCGGGACCGAACGATCCGACCGGGACGGTGAAGTGCTGCATGATGCCCGGAAGGTCACAGAAGCGGACATCGATGAACGCCACGCCCTCGTCTTTGACGTAGGCGAGCAGCTCCTCAGCGCTGGAAAACATACATACTCCTCGGGGTGGCTCAGAGATTCTTCTGAACGTAGGCCCTGCCCATTACTCGGCAATGACCCCAATGTTTCGCGGATGTTACGCCCAGCGTGTCCGCGCTGACCCACTGGAAGCGGGCGGGAGGGGTAGTGAGATCCCGCCACAGCCGACTGGGACTGACTCTAGCGGTCCGGAGCCCGCTGGGTAGCCTCATCCCCATGGCTTCTTCTGCGCAGTCCGGGGCGGGACCCACCGAGGAGTTCCGGTTTCCGGGCAACCGGCTCGGGCTGCCGGAGGACGGTCCCGGCTCGGTGGCGGGCTGGGGGCGCCGGCTGCTGGCGTTGTTGGTCGACTGGCTCATCGCCGGCCTGATCGCGTCGGCGATCACCGGCAAGCCGATGTGGGCCGGCGGCAACGACTACAACACGGCCCACCTGGTGGCGTTCTTCGCGATGACAGCCATCCTGACCGGCCTCGGCGGCGCCACCATCGGCCACCGCCTCTGCGGGCTGCGGGTGATCCGCACCGAACCAGGCGGCACCGGTTACGCGGCCCAGGTAGGTCTCCTGGGCGGCGCGATCCGGGCCCTGCTGATCTGCCTCCTGATCCCGCCGATCGTCTACGACCGCGACCGCAGAGGCCTCCACGACAAGGCCGCCATGACCGTCGTCGTCCGCCG
>NZ_DASRXP010000097.1:0-5100 GCF_035687465.1 Kribbella sp. | reverse complement strand
CATGACGGACATCGCTTCGTACAGGTCGCCCTTGGCGTCCTTGACCGCACGGATGCGGGGGTGGCCGGCGAGTTCGATCAGCGTGGCCGCCTCCATGGCGATGCCGGTGCGGGCGGGGACGTCGTAGAGCATCACGGGGAGGTCGGTGGCGTCGGCAACCGCTACGCAATGGGCCACCACTCCGGCCTGGGTGGGCCTGGAGTAGTACGGGCAGACGAGCAGCAGGGCATCCGCCCCGGCGGCCTCGGCTTCGCGGGCCCGTTGAACGCTGACGGCCGTGTCGTAGGTGCCGATGCCAGCGACGATCCGTGCCTGGTTCTTCGACTGGGCGGCTACCGAACGGACCAGCCGGGCTGCCTCGGCATCGGTCAGCGTGGGCGACTCGCCGGTGGTCCCGCCGACGACGATGCCATCGCATCCAGTGGCCAGCAGGTGGTCGACGAGGCTGGCGAGCCCAGGCTCGCTGATGGTGCCGTCGGGGTGCATCGGCGTCACCATCGCGACGAGGTTGGAGCCGAAGAGTTGTTGCTGGGGGTCGGTCATGAGTCGATCCTGGAGCGGCTCGATAGCTGAGGTCCAGCGATGCTTTCTTGCCGATATTGCGTAGTTTGGTTTCATGATTGAGGTCGGAGCCCTGCGGGCGTTGCGGTCGGTTGCTGCTCTTGGGACGCTGGCGAGGGCGGCCGATGAGCTCGGCTTCACGGCCTCGGCGGTCTCGCAGCAGATCAAGAGACTGGAGGGCCAGGTCGGTGTGCCCGTGCTCGCGCCGGCGGGCCGCGGGGTCGTGCTCACTCCCGCAGGACGGGCCATCGTCGACTCGGCACCCGAAGTGTTCCAGGCGCTCGAGCGCTGCGCCGAAGCGGCCAAGTCAGTCGCAGACGGTGCGCCACGCGGCGTACTGCGCGTCGTTGCCTTCTCGACTGCCATCCGCGGCCTGCTCGCGCCCGCCCTTCCGCGATTGGCGACGCGCTGTCCGGACCTACGCGTGCACATCACCGAGCAGGACCCCGATCAAGCCCTCCATAGCGTCGACGCCGGCACAGCCGACCTCGCCCTCGTCCATGACGCCGACGGGCTGCCGGCCCCGCTGCCGTCGTCACTGACCCAGCGCCACCTGCACACCGACATCGGCGACGTCGTCATGAGTCGAACGCACTCGCTCGCGCACCTCGACTCGCCACTCACCGCCGCCGAGCTCACCGGCCACACGTGGGTCACCAGCCCGCCCGGCACGGTGTGCCACCAGTGGTTCCGACGCCTGTTCGCCGACGCCCCCGAAGACCCCGACGTACGCCACCTGGTCGACGACTTCGCAACCCAACTGTCCCTGGTTGCCTCAGGCAACGTCATCGCCCTGATCCCGTGCCTGGCCCGCCCACCCCTGGGAGAAGCCCTCGTCTCCCGCCCCCTACGGCGCCAACCAACCCGCGAAGTACACGCAGCCTGGCGCCAGAGCGCCAACACCAGCCCAGCAATCCAGGCCCTACTAGCAGACCTAACCGCCAACAGTTGATGTGCCGGCTGCCTGGAGTTTGGTTGCGAGGGCGCGGCAGCGGGTTGCTAGTTCTGGGGGATCGAGGGCTTCGAAGTCGTGGCCAAGCAAGAGGACGTGCATGAGGACGAAGTCGAGGCTGGCGGCGCCGCTGAGTACCTCGCAGAGATCGCTGCCGCGGGGTCGGACGACGGCCGCTGACCCCGAGAGTTGTGCGCTCACCGTGTCGGCTGACGCGTGGACGAGGAAGCGGGCCTGGTGCGGGTAGACCCGGCTTGCGACGCTCTCTTGCACGTACGTCGCGGCGTCGGGTGCCGGTCGGGGGCGGAAGTGCCAGGTTCGTGCGGAGACCTCGGTCATCCGGTCGACGCGGAATGTGCGCCAGTCGTCGCGATCGAGGTCGTAGGCGAGGAGGTACCAGCGGCGCTCGGAGGCGACTAAGCGGTAGGGCTCGACCCGTCGCCGTCGTACTTCGTTGCCGGACGGGTAGTCGAAGCCGGCTTCGACCTCGTCGCGGCAGGCTCGGGCCAGGGTCATGAGAACCTCAGGATCGACCAGCGTGCGGCCTCCGCCGAAGGACTCCACCGCACCGGAGAGCGCGCGGACCTCATTCCGTAGCCGGGTGGGCAGCACTCGGTCGAGCTTTGTCAGCGCCCGTACTGCGGCGTCGCCGGCGCCGGCGACCGCACCACCCGCGCCGGCGAGCAGCGAGACCGCGGTGGCGATCGCTTCCTCGTCGTCGAGAAGGAGCGGCGGTAGGTCCTGGCCTTGGCCGAGTTGGTAGCCGACTCCCTGGCTGGCGTTCACCTGGTAGCCGAGGGTCCGCAGTCGCTCGACGTCACGCCGTACGGTGCGGGTCGTGATCCCCAGCCGGTCGGCCAGTTCGGGGCCGGTCCAGACCTGGCGCTGCTGCAGGAGCCCGAGCAGGGTGAGCACGCGCTCCGTCGTACCCAGGTCTTCACCCATGTCGCTCAGCTTGCCAGAGATAGCGGACCGTTTCTGTCCGCTTGGGCTGTCAGGGTGGATCTATGGATGAAATCGACTGGAACCGGATAGTGCGCGATCAGTGGGAGTTCCACTGGAACGAACAGCTCCGTGCGCGGCTCGAGGGCCTCACCGATGACGAGTACTTCTGGTCGCCGGTGCCGGACACCTGGAGCGTGCGGCCGCGCGGCAGTTCGACGGCGCCCATGCAAGTCGGCGCCGGAGACTTCATGATCGATTACGCCATTCCCGAACCCGACCCCGCGGCGTTTACGACGATCGCCTGGCGACTCGGCCACGTCATCGTCGGGGTACTTGCCGCGCGCAACGCCTCGCACTTCGGCGCGCCGGCAGCGTCCTACGACTCCTGGGAGTACGCCGGGAGCGCGGCCACCGCACTCGACCAACTCGAGGTCCAGCTCGACGTCTGGGTCGCCGGGGTGCGTGGTCTCAGCCAGGCCGATCTCGGGGTCCCGGTCGGCGCGAAAGAGCCCTACCCTGAGCTACCCATGGCCGATCTGGTGCTGCACATCCACCGCGAGTTGATCCACCACTTGTCCGAGGTCTGCCTGCTGCGCGACCTTCACCTGCACACGAGCACAGCTGCGAACGGAGCAAGCCGATGAGCCGCGTTATCCAGGTCACCTTCGACGCCCACGATCCGAAGGTGCTGTCCTCCTTCTGGCGCGACGTACTCGGCTATGTCCACCCGGGTCCGCCTGGAGTCGACGTGCCCGAGGGCGTCGACCCGTTGGCTGCGTGGGACGAGTTCCTCACGCAGCACGGCGTACCGGAGGAGCATCGCAACACGAGATCGGCCCTCGAGGATCCCGACGGGGACGGCCCGCGGCTGTTCTTCCAGCAGGTGCCTGAGGACAAGGTTGCGAAGAACCGCGTCCACCTGGATGTTCGCGCGGCACCCGGGTTGGAGGGCGACGAACGGATGGCAGCCCTGGAGGTCGAGTGCGACCGCCTTGTCGCCCTGGGAGCCAAGCGGGTACATCGCGAGGAGCCCGCTCAGCCACTGAGTTTCGGCTTCATCGTCATGACCGACCCCGAAGGCAACGAATTCTGCCTGGACTGAGTCGGATCACCGGAGCGACGCGTCCAGCTGCCGGATCAGTTCTCCGACCTGCCCACCGCCACCTGGGGGGAGTGGGTAGCGCCTGAGGACGTCCACCACGACGGGATTCGCGAGGGTCCGCGACTCCGCGATGTGGTCGGCTCCGACAGCTGGATCGTCTCCGGCGGAGAGTTCGAGCGCCCGTGCGGCGTGAGCGGCCGATCCGAGGATGTGCTTGACCTGGGTAGCTTTTGCCAGTGGGTGGAGGAACGCCGCCCTCGCCAATGCGGGCCGCGCGCACGCCACGGCGTACCCGGCGATCTCACGCAGTTCGGGCAGGCTCAGTTCGATCGTCTGGTTCAAGCGCCGGCTTCGAGGACGGCGAGGTCGCGTACTGCGTAGCGGTGGTGCTCGGCTTCCTCTTTGAGAATCACCTTGAGGCAGCGGCGTACGACGTACTCCTGGTCGGGATACGGGTCCGCCGGCTTGCGAGCGCAAACCCGATCGAGCTCGGCCACGGTGAGCCCGTCGATGACACGGCGCATCGTGGCCATTCGGGCGAGCCGCAGCGCGATCACCTCGTCGAGCGTGGGGGAGGCGTCGAGGGTGAGCCCGAGCTTCGCCGCCTCCTCGGCCGGCATCCCACCGGCGGGAAAGCCGAGCGGTTTGTACGGCGCTTCCTCCTCGAGAACCGCATTCCCGAGCCAGGCGTCACTCGCGAACAACAGGTGTCGGTGGGTCTCCACGAACGACCACTCACCGTCGACCTGCTCGTGCAACTTTGCCTCAGGCAACAGTCTGGCGCGGTCGAGCGTCACCTTCCACAGCGTCTCGATGGTGTCCCAAACAGCCCGGTAGTCGTCGGGGGAGTGGGCATCCCGTGCGAGCGCCCGCGCGGGGTGCAGCCGGTCGAGTTCGCCCTCGACGTAGGCGGTCACGTCGATGTCGTTGACAACAAGACGGGTGAAATCGCCACCCAGGTAGATGTCCGCGCCATAGCAGTCGACGATCTTCAGACCGTCGACCTCGCAATCACGGATCTCGAGGCCGGCAAGGTCGCACAGGTGGATGCGCGCACCACGGAACTGATCACTCTGGACGTACTCAGTAGCCATCGTGGAAGTCTCCCGCACACGCCTCGCCGGCGCCAAGCCTGGATTGGTCACTTTCGCCAGAACAAGTGGTGCGTCACCCCGCTCGGGCTGGGAACGACGTCCAGGTGGAACCGTTCGAGCAGCTCATCGGGGGACTGCCAGAGTCGTACTCCAGACCCGAACTTCACCGGCGAAACCGCCACGTGCAGGGTGTCGACGAGGTCGGCGTCGAGGAACTGCCGGATGGTGGTCACCCCGCCACCGAGTCGGACATCCTTGCCCTGCGCCGCTTCCCGGGCCTGTTCGAGGACCGAGGCAGGATCGCCGTCGACGAAGTGGAACGTGGTGTCGGACAGCGTGAACGAAGGACGCTGGTGATGGGTCATGACGAACACCGGGGTACGAAACGGAGGCTCGTCACCCCACCAGCCGCGCCACTCGTGGTCCTGCCAGGGCCCGCGCTGGGG
>NZ_DASRXP010000096.1:0-16913 GCF_035687465.1 Kribbella sp. | reverse complement strand
TGCTGGAGTACTCGAGCCTCGAGGAGCAAGGCGCCAACAGTTCCGCCTTGCAGCTCAGCGACTCATTGCTGACGGCAACTGTGCTGGCAGTCGGCGGCACCCTCTTCGCCGCGATCGAGCCGCACTCGGCGACCACGGCCTACCTGACCGCCTTCGGCCTGCCCGCCGCCTTGGCGTTGCTCGGCGTCTTCGCGGCCCGCCGTACCGCTATTCCTTCGACCCTGTGACGGCGATGCTGGCGCCGAGGCCGATAATCATCAGGCCGCCCGTGCCGCCGACCAGCTCCAGCCGGCGGGGCGAGCGGGCGAACCA
This sequence comes from Kribbella sp., assembly GCF_035687465.1. Lineage (NCBI taxonomy): Bacteria > Bacillati > Actinomycetota > Actinomycetes > Propionibacteriales > Kribbellaceae > Kribbella > Kribbella sp. Next base: position 16,601 of record NZ_DASRXP010000096.1, on the reverse strand, counting down.
CTCCCGTGCGGTGCCCGCGACCAGGGCCCAGGGGCCAGCAGGGCCGCGGCCAGTGACTTGCGGGTGCGGAAGGCGTGCACGCCGAGATAGATCAGGTAGGCGGCGCCGGCCAGCTTGACCGCGGTCAGGGCGATCGCGCTGGCGGCGATCAGGTGCTCGGCGGACGGCATTTCCTCAGACTAGGTGCCGGTGCCTTCCGCGGCAGGCGCTTTCCAGCAGGTGGGAAGGATCACCCGGCGCGCCGCGTCCGTTGACCCTGGAGGAAAGGGGCCGCTACGGTTCGGGGGACAACCTGCGGTGCCATGAGGGAAGCCGGTGAGAGTCCGGCACGGCCGCGCCACTGTGAGCGAGCTTGCTCGTGAGTCAGGACGCTCGGGCACCAGCAGCCTTTCGATGGGGACGCGCCTTCCCCAGGAGGTCCTGATGCCAGCTCCTGCTCGCTCGGTCGCCGTACCGGCCATCTCACCCCGCCTGCTCGCGATCGCACTGCTCGCCACCGGCCTGCTGCTCCTGCTGGCCTATCTGGTCGCGTTCGACCAGGGCGCCGTCTCGCAGTCCGGCATGTACCTGCACGAGCTGATGCACGACGGCCGCCACCTGCTCGGCGTGCCCTGCCACTGAGGGCCTTAGCTCTGTCAGCACCCCTCCTCTGAACGACAGGACTGCCATGCGCACCTTCGGATCTCTCCTGGTGCGCGGCCTGATCGTCGGGCTCTTCGCCGGCCTGCTGGCCGGAACCTTCGCGTACGTGATGGGCGAACCGCGCATCGACTCCGCGATCGCCATCGAAGAGGCCGCCGGCGCCGCGCACACCCATGACGCAGCAGGCAACACCGTCCCGGCCGAGGCTGAGGAAGAACCACTCGTCAGCCGCGACGGCCAACGGGCGGGCCTCTTCCTCGCCACCACCCTGTACGGCGTGGCGCTCGGCGGCATCTTCGCCGTCGGATTCACGCTGCTCCGGCGCCGACTGCGGACCACCAGCGACTCGTACGCCGCGCTCGGCCTGGCGGCGGCCGGTTTCGTCGGGATCGTGCTCGTGCCGTTCCTGAAATACCCGCCGAACCCGCCGGCGGTCGGTGATCCCGAGACCATCACCAAGCGGACAGTGACCTATCTCTTGACCCTGGTGATCGGCCTGCTCGCGGTCTGGGCCGGAGTCGCCGCAGCCCGCTGGGCAGCCGCCCGCCTCGGTGAGACACCGTGGATCCGCCTCGCCGTCGGTGGAGCCGCCTTCCTCGCGACCGTGGTCGCGGCGTACCTGATCCTGCCGGCGATCAACGAGGTACCGGGTTCGTTCCCGGCCACACTGCTCTGGCAGTTCCGCTTCGCCTCGCTCGGTACGCAGGCGACACTGTGGTTGTTGCTCGGATTCGGATACGCCGCCGCGGTAGACCGCCGTACCCGGGTCTCCGCCGACGCTGAGGTGGCTGCCGCTTGACCACGTTGACGCTGGTCGCTCACGCACTGACGCCGGCACTCCGCGGGCTCGTCCTTGGGGGCGACGCCGAACCGGATCCGGCGAGCATCGAGGTGGCCAGGGGCCTCAAATTCGTCGCCGACGACGTGTACTCCGGTCCAGAAACGGCCGCCCAACGAACAGCCGACGCCCTCGGCCTCACCGCGACCATCGAGCCCGTACTGCGAGATCGCGACTACGGCGAATGGACAGGCCAAAGTCTCGAGGACCTCCTCGCGGCTGATCCCGCTCCGGTATCAGCGTGGCTCGAACGCCCCCACGCAGCCCCACCCGGCGGCGAGAGCGCGAACGACCTGATCACCCGAGTAGCCGACTGGCTCAGCGATCTACCCCAACCCGAGACAGAGCGTCGTACCGTCATCGCGGTGGTCCACCCGGCAGTCGTCCGAGCAATGGTCCTCTACGCCGTCGAAGCCCCAGCCGAGTCCCTCCGCCACATCGACGTCCGCCCCCTCTCGACCGTCAACCTCACAGAACACTCCGGCATCTGGTCCCTCACCTTCAACTGAGCCCGCTGCTGAGCAGCTTCAGCTGTCCGAGACCGTCACCTTGGTGAACAGGGGGCGGCCGCTCGGAGGCATCACGAAGTTCTGGACCCGGTCGCGATGGGCGCTGTTGCTGGCCAGTTCGGCCGGGAAGATGCCGACGGCGTCATCCCAGATGATCTGTCCTGCTTGGGCGTACAGCTTGTCGCGCTCGCCCTGGTCGATCGAGGTACGGGCTCCGAGCAACAAGTTGTCCAGCGCCGGGCTGCAATAGCCATTGCGCTTCGCGGAGCAGACGTAGAGGCGGGCCAGGGTGTAGTCGGCATCGCCCGTGCCGGTCACGTTGGTCTGGAGGTTCATGTCCCAGTTGAGTTTGCCGAAATCCTCCAGCCACTGCGCACGCTCTTTCTCCAGCGGCTTGACCTTGATGCCGACCTTGGCCCAGTCGGAGATCATCGCCTGCGCCAGCGCCCGGATGTTCGGGCCACCTTCGAGCGGCCACTGCATCGACGTGGTGAACCCGTCCGGCAGTCCGGCCGCGGCGAGCAACTGCTTCGCCTTCGCCGGGTCGTACGGGTACGGCGACAGCTTCGGCGCGCCGATCACTCCCTGCGGCACCGGAGCCTGCGCGACAGACGCGAGATCGCCGAACAGGTCCTTCACCGTCCCGTCCAGGTTCAACGCGTACCACATCGCTTGCCGGACCCGCTTGTCGTCGAACGGCTTGCGGTTGGAGTTGAACCAGTTGAAGTAGTAGCTCCAGCTCGGCGTGGTGGCGTAGCTGATGTCCTTGCTGCCGCTCACTTGCGCCACCTGGTCCGGTGGGATCGCGGTCAGCACGTCGACCTCGCCGTTCTCCAGCCCGGTGATCCGCCCGGCCACCTCGGGAATCGCGACGAACTCGAGCCGGCCCAGCTTCGGCGCACCGTCCCAGTACTGCGCGTTGGCCGCCAACGTGAGCTTCTCGTCCGGCGCGAACTCGCTCACCGTGAACGGACCGGTGCCGATCGGCTTGCTGAAGAACCCGTCGGTGTTGATCTTGTCCGCAGGCCCGATGAAGAGCAGCGTCAGCGAGCTGAGCAAAGTACCGAGCGGCTTACTCGTCTTCACGGTGACGGTGAGGTCGTCGGTCGCCTCGAAGGCGGTCACCGTCGCATAGAGGGGAACCAGCGGCCCCTCCAGTTTCTGATGCCGCTGGTACGACGCGACGACGTCCTTCGCGGTGAACGGGGTCCCGTCGGAGAACTTCACCTCGGGCCGCAGCTTGAACACCCAGGTCTTCGCGTCCGGGTTCTGCCAGGAGGCGGCCAGCACCTGCACGAACTTGCCGGCGTCGACCCGGACCAGCGGCTCCATCACCTGCTGGATCGCGGTCTGCACAGCCTCCTCCCCGGCGTACTTGTGGGTGTCCAGGGAGACCGGGAACATGGCCGGTGCATAGCGCAGGACCTGCTCGCCGCTGCCCGGCTCGCTCGCCGGCGAGCAGGCGCTCAGCCCGGCCGTCAGGGCGACCAACGAGGCCACCAGCATCCTTCGCTTTCTCAACACAGTCGATCTCCTTTGCAGGGCAGGGCCGTCACGACGAGGGCCGCGTGAAGGTGTAGGTGGCGGCGACCGGATAGTGGTCGGACGGTGCGCGCCCGGCGTGGAAGAACTCCACGACCTCGCTGCAGCGCACCGCGACCGGGCCGCGTCCGAAGATCCAGTCGATCGCCTTGGGCGGCGAGGCCAGCGGTGACAGCCGGGTGCCGATCGGACCGGGCGCGACGGTCGGGACCACTGGATGGGTGACCGGTGAGTGCCGGCCGAGGGCGGTGAAGCTGTCCAGGAAGCCCGCATTCCCCAGCTCCCACTGGGGTGGGCCGATGTCGTTGATGTCGACTGTGAACAGGCAAGGTCCGTCGCCGGCCAGCCGCTCCAGCGCTGCGGCGATCGCCCGGGCTTGACCGATCCGCCGGTTGCCGAGATCGGCTCGCTCGTCGGGATGGCCGGGCCACGTCAGGTGCGCGGTACTGAAGACAAGGGCTGGTGCGTCCGGATCACGGGGCTGAAGGCGGACCCAGAACAGGGCGGCGTCGGACGACAGGATGCCGACGTCCTCCCAGCCGTGCTCGACCAGCTCGAACAAGTCTCGTCGCCACCACAGATTGCTCTGTTTCTCCCAACCGGGGAAGGAATCCTCGACGCGGCTGTGGCCCGGCAGCGCCTGATCCACCAGGGTCCTGGTGCTGGCGCAGAGCTCCTGGACTGCGAGTAGATCGGGTGGTCGTGTGATCAACAAAGCGTGCAGCGCGTCCCGGCGTTCGTCGAGATGGAACTCGCCCCACAGGTTGTAGGTCATCGCGACGAAGCTGAAGTTGCTCAAGGCAATGGTCATGACGGCTGCTCCTGAGCGGTCCCGGCTGAGGTGGGAACGTTGTAGGCGGTGAGGCTCGTTGCCGTGATGGCGCCGTCCACCACCAGCCGCAGTACGGTCAGCGAGCAGTTGACCGGCGGGTCGAGCGACAGTTGTCCGCCCGGAGGGAGGCCGAGTGCTTCCGCGGCGGCCGTCCGGATCGGGCCGCCGTGGGTGACCACCAGCACTCTCGTGCCGCTCGTCGCGGCGCGGACCGCGTGCCACACCCGGTCCCGCAGTTGGGCGAACGTCTCGCCGCCTCCCCGGGCGACGTCCTCGCCGCGAGCGAAGGCGGCAACCACGTCCGGTTCCTCGGCGAGGATGTCGGCGAAGGTCCGTCCGCTCCAGGTGCCGACGTCGATCTCCCGCCACCGGCGATCCACCCGCACCGTCGGGCAGCCGCCCTCGGCGTACGGTTGCAGCGTCTCGGTGACCCGCTGCAGGTCGCTCGCGACCACCGCGTCGAACGGCGGGAACATGCCGCGCAGATACTCCGCGGCCTGCTTCGCCTGGTGTCGCCCGAGCTCGCTCAGGCCGGTGCCCTGCTGTCCCTGGTAGCGATCCTCGGCATTCCACGACGATTCGCCGTGCCGGAGCATCATTACTTCGACGACTCGGCTCATCAACGGGCCACCAGATCGGTCCGACGCTCCGCGAAGTGGCAGGCCGCAGGGTGCAGCCCGAGTCGCAGCTCGAGCGCAGGATCCTCGGCCGCGCAGACGTCCTGCGCCTTCCAGCACCGGGTGCGGAACCGGCAACCCGACGGGGGATCCGCGGGAGACGGCACATCGCCCCCGATCAGGATCGGCGTCCGGGGCGGCCGTGCCCAGGGCAACGGATCCGGGACGGCCGACAGCAACGCCTGGCTGTACGGGTGGATCGGTTCGGCGAAAAGCTCCTGCTGCGAGGCGGTCTCGACGATCCGGCCGAGATACATCACCGCCACCTGGTCGGAGATGTGCCGGACCACGGACAGATCGTGGGCGATGAACAGATAGGCGAGACCGAGCTCCGACCGAAGATCCGCGAGCAGGTTGAGCACCTGTGCCTGCACCGAGACGTCGAGTGCCGACACGGCTTCGTCGCAGATCACCAGCTTCGGCCGGAGCGCGAGAGCCCGGGCGATCCCGATCCGCTGCCGTTGGCCTCCGGAGAACTGATGCGGGTACCGGGCCGCGTGGTCCGGGTTCAGCCCGACCCGCTCGAGCAGCTCGCGGACCTCGGGCTTGAAGCGATCACGCGGGACCACGTCGGGGTGGATCTCCCAGGCCTCGGTGATGATCTGTTCGACGGTCGCCCGTGGGTTCAGCGAGGCGTACGGGTCCTGGAAGATCATCTGCAGGTGCCTGCGCACCTGGCGCATCCGGGCCGGTGGCAACGAAGTGAGTTCCTCACCCTCGAAGAGGATGCTGCCGGACTGGGACTTCTCCAGCCCGATGATCGTCCGGGCGACTGTCGACTTGCCGGAGCCGGACTCACCGACCAGACCGAGCGTGCCGCCCGCCGGGATCTCGAAGGACACCCCGGCGACGGCTTGGACGTGCCCGACCGTACGGCGAAGCAGAGCCGAGCGGAGCGGAAACGTGGTGTGCAGATCGCGCACTTGCAGGAGGGGAGTGTCAGAGGGCATCGCTGAGCACCTTCCCCGAGTGGTGACAGGCGGAGCTGTGCGGCAACGGGCGGCCGGGAGCATCGAGCAGGGCCGGCTCCTCGTCCGCACAGAGCTGGTCGGCGAAGTTGCAGCGGGGCCGGAAGGAACAACCCGAGGGCAGATCCAGCAAGTCGGGCGGCCCGCCCTGGATCGGGGTGAGCCGTTCGCGCGGCCCGTCGATCGCAGGCAGCGAACCCATCAGTCCGGTGGTGTAGGGATGTGCGCTGTGCTCGTAGACCTCACGGATCGGGCCCGCCTCGACCACGCGTCCGGCGTACATCAGGACCACCCGGTCGGCGACGTCGGCCACCACGCCGAGGTCATGGGTGATCAGGACGAGTGACATGCCTTCCTCGTCCTGCAGCCGCGCCAGCAGGTCCATGATCTGGGCCTGCACGGTGACGTCGAGCGCGGTCGTGGGTTCGTCGGCGATCAGTAGCCGCGGTGAGAGGGCGAGCGCCATCGCGATCATCACCCGCTGCCGCATCCCGCCGGAGAACTGGTGTGGGTAGTCGTCGAGCCGCTTCTCCGCGGCCGGGATGCCGACCCGGCGCATCAGTTCGAGCGCCTGCGCCCGTGCCTCCTTGCGGGAAGCGCCGCGGTGGCGGCGGAACATCTCGCCGATCTGCGCGCCGACCCGGAACACCGGGTTCAGCGAACTCAGTGGGTCCTGGAACACCATCGCGATCTCCCGGCCGCGCAGTTCCCTCTTGGCCGGGGCCGGCAACGTCAGCAGGTCGCGGCCGTCGTAGTGGATGCTGCCGCCGGTCACCCGGCCGGCCGGCTTGGGGACGATGCCGAGCACGGCCTGTGCGGTGACGCTCTTGCCGCTGCCGGATTCGCCCAGCAACGCGACCGTCTCGCCACGCCGTACGTCGAAGGAGGCGCCGTCGACCGCGGTCACCACCCCGGCGGCGGTGCTGAACTCGACCCGCAGATCACGCACGGACAACAGGGGTTCAGCTGTCATCACAGGCTCCTCAGGCGCGGGTCGTACCGGTCCCGCAGGGCATCGCCGAGGACGCCGAGTGACACCACCAGGAAGGCGAGCGCGATCCCGGGCACGGTCGAGATCCACCACGCGTCGGCAAGGTAGTTACGTCCGTTCGCGATCGTGACGCCCCAGCTCGGCGTACTGGCGGGCGTACCGAGGCCGAGGAAGGAGAGCGATGCCTCGGCCAGGATCACGTGGCCGATCTCGACCGTCGCCACCACCAGCACCGGCGCGATGCAGGCCGGCAACACGCAGCGGCGGATCAGCCGCCAGGTGCCGGCGCCGAGCGTACGGGTGGCGTCGACGTACTCCCGCCGGCGAGTGGCCAGCGCCTGGCCGCGGGTGACCCGGGCGAACGTGACCCAGTTGGACACCGCAAGCACGATCACGACGTTGACGACGCTGGGTCCGAGCAGAGCCGCGATGAAGATGGCCAGCAGGATCGAGGGGAACGCCAGCTGGATGTCGGCCAGCCGCATCAGCACGCTGTCCAGCCAGCCGCCGAAGTACCCCGCGGCCAGTCCGACCGTGACACCGATCGTGCCCGCGAGCAGCAGGGTGGCCAGGCCGACCGCGATCGAGATCCTTGCCCCCTGCAACATCTGGGCAAGCAGGTCCTGGCCGACCTGGTCGGTGCCGAAGATGGCCAGTGAGCCGTCGGAAAGTCTGCTGAACGGTGGTTTCAGCCGGTCCTGGGTCCGGGTGGCCACCGGGTCGAACCGGACGATCCAGGGTCCGATCGCGGCGGCGACGGCGTACAGGATGATCACCGTCAGGCCGAAGCGGATCCTCGCGGAGCCGGCCCGGCCTCGCGCCCGGGCTTTCGCCGGGGTCGCCACCAGCGCGACGTCGAGGTCGGTAGAGGTCACATCAGTCACCAGCCAGGCGGACGCGGGGGTCCAGGAAGCCGTAGATCAGATCCACGAGCAGGTTGATTCCGACGAAAATGGTGGCCACGAGCAGGATCGCGGCCTGGACGACGCCGTAGTCCCGGCGCCCGATCGAGTCGATCAGCAGTCGGCCGACGCCAGGCCAGGCGAACACGGTCTCGACGATCACGGTGCCGCCGAGCAGCGCACCGAACTGCAGCCCGACCACGGTGACGATCGGGATCAACGCGTTGCGCAGCGCATGCGACAGGATCACCGTCGACTCCAGCAGGCCTTTGGCCCGGGCTGTCTGCACGTAGCCCTCGTGCACGACCTCGAGCAGTCCACTGCGGGTGAGGCGGACCAGGATGGCGAGGAACGGCAGCGCCAGCGTGATGGTCGGCAGTACCAGGTGGGACCAGGTGCCGGAGCCCGAGCTGGGCAGCACCTGCAGGCCGCGGCTGAAGACGAGAATCATCACGATGCCCAGCCAGAACGACGGCGTGGACTGGCCCAGCAATGAGAACACCGAGATCCCGCGGTCGATCCAAGTGTTCGCGCGCAGGGCAGCGACCACACCCAGCGGCAGACCGATCAGCAGGGAGACCAGCAGAGCCGTCGAGGCGAGCTGGATCGTGGCCGGAACGCGTTGCAGGACAAGGCTCATCGAGTCCGCGTTCAACCGGAACGACTGCCCGAAGTCGAGCCGGACCACGTTCGACAGATAGGTCGCGTACTGCTGGACCAGCGAGTGGTCCAGCCCGAGCTGGGCTCGCAGGGCCGCGATCTGCGCCTGGTCCGCGTCGGGCCCGAGCATGATGTACGCCGGATCACCGGGGACCAGCCGGAGGACGACGAAGATGATCGTGACCGCACCCCACAGCACGAACACCGAGAAGAACAGCCGCCTGAGGACGTAAGCCGCCATCAGGCCCCCCTGCGCTGGACCAGCTCGGCGGCGGGTGGTGCGCCGAACTGCCGGGCGGTCCGGGTGAGGGCGGCGAGCACGGAGCGGAGTTCCTCGATCGAGGTCGATCCGCCGGCGAGTTCGGCGCCGAGCGACGCGACGCACCGCCCGTCCGCGGCGCGCACCGGTACGGCGACCATCCGCGGCAGCGAGGCCACCGGCCGGGAGTTGTGCGCGAACCCGGTCTCGCGGGCGCGGTGCAGTGCGGCGAGCGTGTTGTGCCGGTCTCCGGTGTCGACCAGATGCGCGTCGACCTCGTGGGCGGGGAAGGCGGACAGATAGGCGCGGCCCAGCGCGCTGCGGTGCAGAGACACCGGATCACCAGGCTTCACCGTCGGCCGAGTGCCACCAGCGACGGCCGCGACCTGGAGAACAGTGCAGTCGACGCCACCGGTAGCAGACCGCGCACCAGGCTTCGCCAGTACTACGGTCCGCCGGAGCCGGCCACCTAGTCCGATCACCGGATCGTCCTGGGCGGCCGGAGTACCGGGTGCGCCGCGGAGACCGGCGAGACCCACGGCGGCGCAGTACTGGTGGTCGCCGACGCGGTGGACCAGGCCGTGGTCGCAGAAGGTCATCAGGATCCGGTGGACGGTGCTCTTGTGCAGGCCGACGGCGACGGCGAGCTCGGTGACGCCGTACGGGCGGTTCTGCCGGTTGAGCTCGGCCAGCACCGTCAGGGCTCGGCTCAGCGACTGCATGATGACCTCCGGGATCCGAGCACCGTGAACGTTAACGGGAGCGTTAATGTACCGTAAAAGTCTGCTATCTCCGTGTCAAGGCCTGGTCGTTGCAGTGCGCGGAACAGTCGATTGACGGCTATTTCCCGTTAACGTTAATGTCAGCCGACTCGCGGCCGCCGCTCCGGCGTCGCCGCTCCGACCCTCACCTGGAGGCCTGCGTGACCACCGACGTCAGAGCCGCGTTGCTGGCCGCCGATCCGCGCCTGTCCAAGTTCTCGCCGCTGCCACGCATCCTGGCGTTCGACGACTTCGACAGCGGGACGCACGGCTGGTGCGAACTGCTCGGCAACTACAACGGGCGGGGAGACCTCGGCACGGTCGACGCGCACATGCGGGACTTCCGGCCGCCGCAACTCTCGTCCTGCACGTTCTTCGACATCGGTACCCACGGCGCGATGAGCGGTACCTATGCACTCAAGCTCGCCACCCGGCCGTACAAGGGACACACGGCGGTCGCGATCCGCCGGCTCACCATGAGCGGTCGCGGCCTGGTGCAGCTGGAGACCTACTTCGCCTTCAAGTCAGAGGCCACGCTCGGCGGCGGTGCGGAGCTGGACAGCTTCGGCGACGTCCAGTGGGACGGCAACACGCATCCGTCGGAGGCGCAGTTCGGCGCCTTCACGGTGGCGACGGATCTGTGCGGCGACGGGGGGCTGCGCTACCACACCGTGGCGCGTTACCAGAACACCGATCTGGACAACCGTTTCACGCGGCGGTGGATGGCGCCGACGGTGCCCGAGCCGACTCCGCGCGAACACTTCGAGGGCAAGGTGAAGCTCGAGTACGCCGCGGACTTCACCGCGCCGAACCCGGAGGACTGGCAGACGTTCGGCGAGCCGCAGGAGCTCTGCTACAACGAGGTTCCGACCAAGGTGAACTGGCACTACCTGCGCTGGCTGGTCGACACCGATGCCCGCCGGAACGTGGAGCTGCAGGTGAACGATCGGGTGATGGACATGCGTGATGTCCCGGTCCCGCCGTACGAGGAACGCTACGAGACGCTCGAGAACCTGCTGAACTTCTACTTCTCGGTCCGGACCCACTCGGCGGTGCGGAACTTCCTCTTCCTCGACTCCGTCCTCATCTCGGTTGATTGGTAGGCATCGTGCGACAGTCCATGACCGCAGTACTGGAACGCGACACCACGTTCGACAAGGACTTCGACACCGAGCCGTACGAGGTCGCCTGGGCGGGTGAGGCGCGCTGGTTCGTCCAGTTGGTCGGAGGCGACGGTGCGGCCCGGTTCGTCACCCAGATATCACCCGACGGCATCACCTGGTGCGATCTCGACGGGGACGAGCACGTCGCCGGCGGGCCGGGCGAGCTGGTCAGCTGGCCGGCCACCGATTTCGGCAACTGGCTGCGGGTGCGCGCCACGGTCGAGGGCACCGTCCAGGTCCGGATCCACCTGGCAGTCAAGGCCTAGTCTGCTCACAGCTTCATCTCAACGGGAGGAATGGATGGGGGAGGCGCGTCGCCCGACGTTGCGCGACATCGCTGACGCCTTGGGGTTGTCGGTCAACACCGTGTCGAGGGCGTTGGGCGACAAGGACAGCGTGAGCGCGCGGACGCGGTCTGCCGTACAGGCCGAGGCGGCGCGGATCGGGTACGTGCCGAACTCGCTGGCCCGGTCGCTGGTGCTCGGCTCGGCGATGACCTTGGGTCTCGTCATCACCAACCCGTCCAACCCGTTCTACGCGCAGCTGATCAGTGGCATCGAGCTGCGGGTCCGGGCGCAGGGGTACTCCTTGCTGTTGCTCGTCACCGATGAGAGTGCGGAGAACGAACAGCGCGCGACGGAGGCCTTGCTGCGTTCTGCCGTGGACGGCGCGATCGTGGTGCCGGTCCAGGCCGAGTGGGAACACTGGCGCCGGGTTCGCGACTCCGGCATCCCGCTGGTGTTCGTGAACCGCGACGTGCCCGAGCTCGACTGCGACATGGTCGGGGTGGACAACGAGCGGGGCGCGTACGACGCCACCACGCACCTGATCACGGGTGGCGCGCGGAAGTTGCTGGTGCTGGAGGAGGACCTGCCGATCACGACCACCGCGGACCGGGTGGCGGGGTTCCGGCGGGCCATGGCGGACGCCGGCCTCACGGTGTCGGCCGACACCGTCCGCGCAGTACCGACGAAGCGGTACGACTCCCTCGCCCTGCCGTGGCAGCCGGAGGAGGCGTACCGCTTCGCTCGCGAGTTCGTCACCGGCGGGGACCATCCGGACGGGATTGTCACGGGCAACGACTACTTCGCGCTCGGTCTGCTCAGGGTGCTGGCGGAGCAGGGGCTCGAGGTGCCCGGTGAGGTCGCCGTCACGGGCTATGGCGATCACCCGTACGCCGCCTACCTGCAGACCCCACTGACGACCGTCCGCCTGCCGGCCGCCGAAGTTGGTACGACAGCTGTCGACCTGCTACTCCGGCGGATCCGCCACGAAAGCGGCGAACGCCCCAGCAAAACCCTGATCCGTCCGGAACTCATGATCCGCGCGTCAACCACCCCCTGAACGATCCCGGTCAGCTGGTGGCGGCTCGTTCGGCGGCGCTGCGGAGGACGCAGAACTCGTTGGCTTCGGGGTCGAGCATGACGACGAAGCCGGTGCCGTCGGGTTCTCGGCGGTCGTGGGCGATGGTGGCTCCGAGGGTCAGGAGCCACTTGACCTCCTCGTCGCGGGGGCCGTCTGGTTCGAGGTCCAGGTGGACTCGGTTCTTGGCGGCCTTGGGGTCGTTGTTCTGTTCGAAGAGGAGCTTCACCGAGTCGGTTTCGACCGCGGCGTACGGGTCGCCGGGTTCGTCGTCGGCGGGGCGTTCGGCGCGGAGTACCTGGAGCCAGAAGCCGGCGAGTTCGTAGGGGTTGTGGGCGTCGAACGTCACTGTTCGGACAACGGAGGTCATGGGGTGAGAGTGGTGCAGATGGTCACTCCACCGCCAGTGGTTTCTCGAAGAAGAGGCAGGCGCCGGGGGTGCTGGTGGTGGGGTCGATGACGAGTTGGGCCTGGACGGTGAAGCCGGCCGTGGAACCCAGGGCGGCGACCTGGTCGGGTTGCCAGCGGTAGACGTCGAGCGACATCGGGTGACCGCCGTAGCCGGAGTCCTTGTGGTTCTGGGTGTCGCCGACGTGGAATCCGATCAGCAGTTTCCCGCCGGGGGCCAGGACCCGGTGGAACTCGGCGAAGGCGAGCGGCAGGACCTCTCGGGGGAGGTGGACGATGGACCACCACGAGAGGATGCCGGCCAGCTCTCCGTCTGCCAGGTCGAGCGCAGTCATCGAGCCGACGGTGAAGTCCAGGTCGGGGTGGTCCCGGCGGGCGATCTCGACCATCCCGGGCGACAGGTCGACGCCGAAGGCGGGCAGCCCGAGCGAGTGCAGCCGTGCGGTCACCCGCCCGGGCCCACACCCCGCATCGAGCACCCGCCCAGCAGCGCCGTCGGTTCGCCGTACGAGGTCGGCGAAGGTGGTGAGCAGGGTGGTTTCCCAGGGTTCCGCGGCACGGACCATCCCGGCGTACGACTCGGCCACCGTGTCGTAGGAGGTGCGGATTCCCTGCAGATAAGACACCTGCCCGAGACTAAGCCTTTCCGAGGGCCTGCTTCTGCCGGCCCAACCCCTGGATCTCGCACTCGACGACGTCGCCGGGCGAGAGATACGGGAAGCGGCCGGACAGCGCCACGCCCTCGGGAGTGCCGGTGTTGACGAGGTCGCCCGGGTCGAGCGTCATGTACTGCGACAGGTCGCGGATCAGGGCGGCCACCGAGAAGATCATGTCGCGCGTGTTCGAGTCCTGCCGGACCTCGCCGTTGACCCAGGACTTGAGGTCCAGGTTCTGCGGGTCGCCGACCTCGTCGGCCGGAACGAGCACCGGTCCGAGCGGGTTGAAGGTCTCACAGGCCTTGCCCTTGGACCACTGGCCGCCGGACACCTCGAGCTGGAGGGCGCGCTCGGAGACGTCGTTCGAGACGGCGTACCCGGCGATGCAGGCGAGTGCCTCCTCGTCGGAGGACAGGTACCGGGCGGTCTTGCCGATCACCACGGCCAGCTCCACCTCCCAGTCCGTCTTGGTGGAGCCGCGGGGAACCAGTACGTCGTCGTGCGGGCCGACGACGGTGTTCGGGTGTTTGTAGAAGACGACCGGGTTCTTCGGCGGTTCGGCGCCGGACTCGGCGGCGTGGGCCGCGTAGTTCAGCCCGATGCAGACCACGGCGCCCGGCTTCGCGATCGGCGCTCCGACCCGCAGGCCGTCGGTCGAGGCGACCGGCAGCGAGCCGGCGTCCAGCGCGGCGCGGGTCCGGCCGATGCCGTCGGAGGCGAGGAAGCCGCCGTCGATGTCGGCGGTGACGGAGCTCAGGTCGTAGACGGTGCCGTCGGTCGAACGCACATACGGGCGCTCCTCACCGATCGCACCGAGGCGCAGCAGTTCCACGGACTCTCCCTAGTGATCACTCTTTGTCGAACACGGGACGCAGCCGCGCCCGTGAGGCCTGGATATGCGTTCGCATCGCCGCGGCCGCCTCTGCCGGTTCACCCTTGCGGACCGCGGCCACGATCGTCTTGTGCTCACGCAACGCCTTGGTCGCGATGCCGCCGCCGTAGTACAGGCGGAACAAGTGCAGGTGGCAGTGCGTGCGGGCGAAGGACTGCCGGGCGGTGTCGTTGCCGGCCAGCTCCAGTACGAGGTCGTGGAACCGCTGGTCGTGCGCGGCCATCGCCTTGTAACTGTCGTAGTCCGGACGGTCCGGCACGTCGGTGTAGCTGAGCATCTCGTCCTTGAGCCGGACCAGGTCGTCCGCGGCTGCTCGCTCGGCGGCACGGCCGGCGGCCCAGGGCTCGATGTGCAGCCGGTACTCGAAGAGGTCCTCGAACTCGGCCCGGGTCAGCGTGGACGACACCCGGTAGCCGCGCAGCGGCTCCTTGATCACCAGGCCGTCGGACTCCAGCCGGGCCAGCGACTCGCGGATCGGGGTCTGTGAGATCCCCAGCTCCCGGGTCAGGCCGTCGATGTTGAGCCGGGTGCCCGGCTCGACCACGCTGTCCATGATCAGGCCCTTGACCGTCTCGTAGACGTCGTCGCTCAGAACCTGTCGCTGGGGCAGGCGCGTGAGCTGCCCCGCCAGACCCACGTGCGCATCTGTCACCGTCGCTCCTCCCGAAGCACCATTCTGCCCGACTCCTCCGGGTTGGCCTGTGCACAGTTCGTTACCGGAGCAAGTCTTGACGCCACCAGTGTGAAGCGGCAGCATCAGCTTGGCAATATCCTATAGGATCTTCGAGGAGCCACGCCCATGATCGCCCGCACCTCGCTGTACCGGAAGACCGCCGCCGGTCTGGCCGTCGTTGCGCTGGCCGCAACCGGTTGCAGCACCAAGAACTCCACCGACACCGCCGGCAGCACCGCGGGAGACGACGCCTCCGCCGGGACGTCGACCGGCCCGGTGGAGTTGAAGGACGGCTCCAAGGTGAAGCTAGCGCTGATCCCCGGCGGCGCGCACCCCTATTTCCAGCCCTGGAAGACCACTGGCGAGCAGGACAAGACCGAGTTCAAGCTCGGTGACGTCACCTTCAACGAGACCGGCGAGTGGGACCAGAGCAAGCAGAACAACGTGGTCAACTCGCTCGCCGCCCAGGGCTACAACGCGTTCGGCATCTTCGGTGTGTCGCCGACCGACATCAACTCCACCTTCCAGGACCTGAAGTCGAAGGGTTTCGCCGTCGGCTCGTTGGCGTCCTGCCCGGCCGGTGACACGAACGAGGCCGACTTCTGCCTGTCCACCGACGTCGAGGCGGCGGCGTACAAGGCGACCAAGGCGACCATCGACGCGATCGGCGGCGAGGGCACGATCGTGCACCTGACCGGCAACAACGTCGACTCCAACACCCAGCGCCGGATCGCCGGGGTGAAGAAGGCGATCGGCGAGACGAACGGCAAGGTCACCGAACTGCCGGTGATCACCGACATCGACAAGGACCTGCAGACCGCGCAGAAGGCGGTCGCCGACCTGCTCGCCTCCAAGGGCAAGGAGATCAAGGGCATCGTCACCACCGCCTACAACCCGGCCGTCGCGGCCGCCGACGGTGTTGCCAGCAGCAAGCTTCCGATCAAGGTGGTCGCGATCGACGACGACGCCAAGATCCTGTCCGGGATCAAGTCCGGCGGCGTCGCCGCGACCGTGACGCAGAACCCGGTCGGCCAGGCCTATGTCGGCGGCTGGGTGCTCGCCCTGCTCGGCTCGAAGCAGTGCACGATGAAGACTCCCGGCGTGATCGTCGACTCCGGCTCGTTCGTGGTCACCAAGGAC
This sequence comes from Kribbella sp., assembly GCF_035687465.1. NCBI lineage: Bacteria > Bacillati > Actinomycetota > Actinomycetes > Propionibacteriales > Kribbellaceae > Kribbella > Kribbella sp. The sequence goes on along the minus strand of NZ_DASRXP010000096.1, from coordinate 726 downwards.
AACGTGGACACCTATGACGCCGAGCGGCAGGCGAAGACCAAGGAACTGCAGACGGAGTTCGCCGGCCAGCTGAGCTGCCAGTGACGGCCTCGATGAGCCTCCCCGGTACGACGATCTCGCGGGCCGACGCCTTCCTCGTCGACCTCGAGGTGGAAACCGTTCGGACCGACGCGGTTCAGGCGTTCCTCAAGCAGGAGACGGTGTTCGTCGAGCTCGAGACCACCGACGGACTGGTGGGGCTGGGCTACTCGTACACGATCGGCACCGGCGGTACTGCGGTCCTCGCGATGCTCCGGGACCACCTGCTCCCGAGGCTGGTCGGCCAGGACGCCCGCAATGTCGAGGGGATCTGGTTCGACCTGTTCGCCTCCACCCGGGCGACCACGGTCGGGGCGATCACCTCGCTGGCCCTGGCTTCGGTCGACACCGCCCTGTGGGATCTCCGCTGCCGTCGCGCCGGCGAACCACTGTGGCGGCTGGCGGGTGGTTTCCGCCGGAACGTGCCGCTCTACGACACCGAGGGCGGTTGGTTGCACCTGACAACGGACCAGTTGGTCGCGGGCGCGTTGGCGTCGCAGAAGGCGGGCTGGCCCGGGGTCAAGCTGAAGATCGGTAAACCTCGCCTGCACGAGGACCTGGAGCGGTTGACCGCAGTACGGGATGCGGTCGGACCCGCGCTCGACATCATGGTCGACGCGAACCAGTCGATGACCTCCGCCGAGGCCA
>NZ_DASRXP010000095.1:0-7339 GCF_035687465.1 Kribbella sp. | reverse complement strand
GTGTTGCCCCGCAAGGTGGCACTGATCGCGGCTCTTGCCGGCGGCATCCTCTTCTACCTGGCGCAGCGGCTCGGCAACGTTTACGTCGACGGCGTGATCGGCAACAACGCGGCCTATGGAGCGCTCGCGTTGCCGCTGGCGCTGCTGGTGTGGATCTACCTGCTGACCCGGGCGATCATGCTGATCGCGGCGTGGGCGAAGGAAGCGACGCTCGACTATCGCTGGCGTACCGGCGAGGCCGAGGAAGCCGCTCGCGCCGCGATGCCCTTCGAGACCGACCAGCCCGCGTACGCCGCCCGCTCCGCGCGCCCGAGTGGTCCAGCTGAGCCCGACGCGGACGGGCTGCTCCCAGGACCTCCCGGCAAGAAGTACAAGGTGATCCCGATCCCCGCCCGCAAGGCGGACACGGTCGCCGTAGCCGCCGGCGCCCTCCTAGGCGCCACCGCCACCGCCCTCACCGTCCAACTAGCCCGCGCCGCCCGCTCCTTGCGCCGTTAGTGGCGGCGGGAGCGTCTTGTGCGGAGGGTGCGGGGGCGGCGGAGGAAGAGGGGGAGTAGGAGGAAGGGTGGGGCCGCGTAGGCCCAGACGGGGATGCGGAGGGCGAGACCCTGGACTGCCTGGCCCGGTGCCAGCACGGCCCGGGTGCGCTTCGGGAGTTGCGAACCGGCTGAGGACTTCTTGGAGACGTTGGGCCCGTCGCCGGCGGTCTCGGTGATCGTGGGCTTGACCAGGGTGCCGACCGGGCTGAGCAAGTCGTACTTCGCGAAGGTCCAGTCGAGCAGTGTCGAGGCGTCCTCGGTGATCCCGTGTGGCGAGTTCATCAGCGTCACCACCAGCGTGTGCCCGTCGCGCCGGGCCGCACCGACGAACGTGTTGCGCGCCAGCGTCGTGTAGCCCGTCTTCACCCCGAGCGCGCCGTCGTAGTTGAACAGCAGCTTGTTCTGGTTGGCGACCTGGTACGTACCAGCCTTCGCCAGTGGAAAGTTCGTGTACTTCGTGCTCGCGTACTTCGCGAAGTCCGGCCGCCGGAGACCCGCCTGCGCGAACAACGCCAGGTCGTACGAGCTGGAGTACTGCCCGTCCGCGTCCAGTCCGGTCGGATCGGTGACGTGTGTGTCGCGCGCCCCGATCTCCGCTGCCAGCTTGTTCATCCGCTGGATGGTGGCCGGCACGCCGCCTTCATCGTGCGCGGCAAGCGCGTGGACAGCGTCATTGCCGGACGCCAGGAACATCCCCTGGAACAGCAGGTCGACCGAGTACCGCAGGCCCGGATAGACACCGACCTTGCTGCCCTCGATGCCGGCATCCTCGTCTGTGCCGATCACCTGGTCCGACTTGTTCAGCCGGGGGAGGAGGACCAGCGCGGTGAGCGTCTTGAGCGTGCTCGCCGGGCGGAGCTTGGCATGCGGAGCCTTGGCGGCCAGTACCGAGCCTGTATCGACGTCCGCGACCACGTACGCCGACGCCTGCACCGCCGGCGGTGTCGCTCCGTCAGCGACGACCGTCGGCTCCGTCGTCAGCTGGTCGCCGCCGACCGAGCCCTGGGGGCTCTGGCCGGCGGCGGTCGCTGCAAGAGGACCTGCCACCACCAGTGCGGTGGTGGCGACGGCCGTCAGGAGGACACGCATCGGCGGCACTCTAGACGGCCTCTGGTCCACGAGTCACGCGCGGTAGGCAGTCCAGGCGTTGCTGATGCGAGTGCTCTGGCCCGGAGTGAACTGGTTGTAGCAGGAGTCGTACGAGTAATCCATGTAGTTGTGGATCGGGTCCACGCCGGGCAGCGAGCAGGAGTTGCGCCCGGTCGGGCAGCCACTGCTGGCGCTGGTCTGAGCCGGGGTGTCCGAGACGGAGTCGTTCGTGGAAGTACAGCCGCCCTGGAACGTGTGGTAGAGCCCGAACCAGTGGCCGGCCTCGTGCGTAGCGGTCTTGCCGAGGTTGAAGTTGGTCGCCGAACCACCGGGCAGCGAGCTGTATTGCACCCGGATCCCGTCGATCGACGGGTTGCTCGCGTAGTCCCACGGGAAGGTGGCGATGCCGAGGTAGCTGAAGTTGACGAGCCAGATGTTCAGCGCGTTCTTGCCACCCTTGCGGGTCTGCGCACGGTACGTGGTGCTCTGGCCGTCGGTGTGCCAGGTGCTGTTGTTGTACCGGTACGTCCCGGCCAGCGTAAACGTGAACCCGGTGTTCGCAGCGGCCGAGGATTCGCCGCCGGCGAAGTCCTGGTTCAGCTCAGCGATCTGCTGGGTGATCTGGCTGGCGGTCACGTCGCCGGCACCGCTGCTGCTCCGCATCACGTGGATGTAGACCGGAACCGTCGCCGCGGCGAGCTTGCCGGCCGCCGGCGCAAGACCACGAGCACGCTTGGCGGCGAGCAGTTGAGCGGTCTGTGCGTCGATCGCCTTCTGCTCGGCAGCACTCATCTCGCGAGTGTCGGCACCGAGGCCGCCACGAGCGGACGGTCCTTCGGCCGGGGTGAGACAGGGAGTGCTCAGCTGCTCGACCGGTACCTGGGCCGTGGCCTGGCCGCCGAGCGGACTGAAAGCGAGCGCCGAACCAGCCAGCAGGACGGCGAAGACGCGGGGGCGGGTGATGAGAGATCGCATGGATGCGCTCCTCGAGATCATTGGCCGCGGGGCGGGCGACCGGATCAGCCGATTTTGAGCGTCATCGCGCCAAGTGCAAAGCCGTTCACTGTCCGGATCGTGCCAAGGCAGTACTGCGCCTGCCCGGCCGGCCTCACCAGGAAGGGCCGGCGCGGAGTACGGCGCGGACGTCATCGAGCCGGAGGTCGTCCGGGCCGAACTCGACAAGTCGCCAGGTGGCGCCTGCGGCGACGTACGGAGCGGGATCGGCGTCGGGCGAGAGCCCGACCGCGAGATCGAACGGCGAGGTGGCGTCCTGGCGGAGCTTTGCGAGGGTTTCGGAGATCTCTGCGACCTGGTCGGGGTGGTCGAGGTTGACCGGGAAGAAGCCGTCGTAGCGGACGGCGCGGCGTAGTGGTTTGAGGTTGCCGGGGAATCCTGCGACCCAGACCGGTACTCCGGGTTGCTGGACCGGGCGGGGGAGGAAGCGGATGCCGTCGACCGTGTAGTGCTGCCCTTGGTGGTGTACCTCTTCGCCGCTCCAGGCCGCGGTGAGCACGTCGAGGCATTCGTCGAGCATTGCGGCGCGGAGGCGGTCATCGGTCTCGTCACCTGTGCCGGAGAACTCGCGGCCGAACCGGTCGCTGCCGAGCCCGACTCCCAACGTCAGCCGCCCTCCGCTCAACTGATCCAGCGTCGCCGTCTCCCGCGCCACCTTGACCGGCCTACGCCGCGCGAGAGGCGTGACCATCGGACCCAGCCGCAGCCGCTCGGTTCGCGCTGCCATGGCCGCGAGCACGATCCACGGATCCGCAACCCGCTGGACCGGATCACGCCAGTTGACGTGGTCCCAGAGGAAGACCCCGTCCCAGCCGGCCTCCTCCGCCTCCACAGCCAGCTGTACTGCGACGGCCGGGTCCGCCAGTTCGTCAAAGAGCGGGAACCACAACGCCGACCGGAGGCCGAGCCCGGCCGACGAGGTCTGGCCGGGCTCGCTCGATGCTGCAGTCTGGGTCATTGGCCGATCATGGCAGCCAGTCTGGGTCAGGGCTCGATCACGACAACTCGGACTCCGCCTGCTGGATCGCGGCGAACTCCTCTTCGGGAGCCGAGGCGACCAGGTGGTGGCGGCTGTAGAACCAGAAGTAGGCGATGGCGACCACGAAGATGCCCGCGGTGATCGCGGCGGCCTTCTCGTCCACGAAGAAGGTCGCGATCACGGCCGTCACGGCCAGTACCAGAGCGACGCTGGTGGTGACGACGCCGCCCGGAGTCCGGTACGGCCGCTCGAGGCCTGGTTCGCGGGTGCGCAGCACGATGTGCGCCAGCATCATCAGCACATACGACACGGTTGCGCCGAACACCGCGATGTTGATCAGTAGCGCGCCGTCCTGGGTGATCGCCGCGAGCAGGAAGCCGATCAGGCCGGGCACGGTCAGCGCCAGGTACGGCGTCTTGCGCTTCCCCGTCACCGACAGGAACCTCGGGAGATAACCCGCCCGGGACAACGCGAACAGTTGCCGCGAGTACGCGTACACGATGGAGAAGAAGCTGGCCACGAGGCCGGCAAGACCCACGTAGTTGACGAAGTCCGCGACCCACGGGTCACCGCCGAGCGCAGTACGGATGGCCAAGGGCAACGGGTTGTCCGAGTCGGCGACGACCGAGGAACCGGCACCGCCCGCGGTGAAGACCAGCATCAGGCCGGCGAAGACCAGCAGGATCGCCATCGCCGTGATGATGCCGCGCGGCATGTCCTTGACCGGATCCCGCGCCTCCTCGGCAGCCAGCGGCACGCCCTCCACGGCCAGGAAGAACCAGATCCCGTAGACGAGCGCGGCCAGCACCCCGGCGTACCCGAAGGGGATGAAGTCGCTCGCGCCGGCCGCCGAGTTCGGCACGATGTCGAACAACTTGTCGGCGTCGAACTGCGGCACCATCGCGATCACGAACACCACCAGCCCGACCACGGCGATCGCCGTGATGGCCATGGTCAACTTCAGTGCCTCGCCCACGCCGTACAGGTGGATGCCGATGAAGATCACGTAGCAGGCCAGGTACACCGGCCAGCTGGAGGTCAGGCCGAACAACCCCAGCGCTTCGACATAGCCGCCGATGAAGGTGGCGATGGCGGCTGGGGCGATCGCGTACTCGATCAGGATCGCCGTGCCGGTCGCGAACCCGCCGAGTGGGCCGAGTGCGCGCCGGGCGAACCCGTACCCCGCGCCGGCGACCGGGATCGCGGATGCCAGCTCGGCCAGCCCGAAGACCATGCAGGTGTACATCGTGGCCATCAGCACGGTGGCGATCAGCAGCCCGCCCCAGCCGCCCTCGGCCAGCCCGAAGTTCCAGCCGGCGTAGTCGCCGGAGATGACGTAGGCGACCCCGAGCCCGGCCAGCAGCACCCAGCCGGCCGCGCCCCGCCGCAGCTGTCGTTGCTCGAGGTACTCCTTGCCGACCTGCTGGTAGTCGACGCGCTCGTTCTTCCGGCTCATCGCGGGGCCTCCAATGGTCTACCGCCATACCACTAGGAATGGCCACGAGGTTCCTCGCGCGGCGACCCGCTGTCAAGGGAATGGACTGATTGACATCACCGCCTACCCTTGCGTCAATGGACTGACCGCAGACCAATAGACCTTCCGGGAGCGACCGTGGCCTCAAACACCGGCAAACTGACCGTCCAGGCACTCCGCGACCTGGTCGCCTCCGGCACCATCGACACGGTCCTGGTCGCGATCACCGATATGCAGGGGCGCCTGCAGGGCAAGCGCTGCGGGGCCAGGTACTTCCTCGAGGAAGTACTCGCGCACGGCACCGAGGGCTGCAACTACCTGCTCGCGGTCGACGTCGACATGAACACCGTCGACGGCTACGAGATGTCCTCCTGGGAGCGCGGCTACGGCGACCTGCTGATGGCGCCGGACCTCGACACGCTCCGGTTGCTGCCCTGGCTGCCGGGCACAGCGCTCGTGATCTGCGACGTGCAGTGGCTGGACAAGACGCCGATGCCCGCCAGCCCCCGGCAGATCCTCAAGGCCCAGCTGGACCGGCTGGCCGAGCGCGGGCTGAAGGCGTTCGTCGGGACCGAGCTCGAGTTCATCGTCTTCAACGACACCTTCGAGTCGGCCTGGAACAAGACCTACAAGGACCTCGAGCCCGCGAACCAGTACAACGTCGACTACTCGATGCTCGGCACCGCCCGGATCGAGCCGCTGCTGCGGGACATCCGTAACTCGATGGAAGGCGCCGGCCTGTACGTCGAGTCCGCCAAGGGCGAGTGCAACCTCGGCCAGCAGGAGATCGCCTTCCGGTACGACGAGGCGCTGGCCACCTGCGACAACCACTCGATCTACAAGAACGGTGCCAAGGAGATCGCCTCGCTGCATGGCAAGAGCCTGACCTTCATGGCGAAGTACAACGAGCGCGAGGGCAACTCGTGCCACATCCACCTGAGCTTCCGTAGTACGGACGGAAGCGCTGTCTTGGCCGGGGATCGCGAGCACGGATTCTCCGAGTTGATGGAGCGGTTCGTCGCGGGGCAGCTCGCCTGCTTGCCCGAGTTCACCTATCTGCTGGCGCCGAACATCAACTCCTACAAGCGGTTCGTGCCGGGCAGCTTCGCGCCGACGGCCGTCGCTTGGGGGCTCGACAACCGCACCTGCTCGCTGCGGGTTGTCGGGCACGGCGAGTCGCTCCGGGTGGAGAACCGGCTGCCGGGCGGCGACGTGAACCCGTACCTCGCCGTCGCCGCGCTGATCGCCTCCGGCCTGCACGGCATCGAGAACGAACTCGAGATGGAGCCGATGCTCGAGGGCAACGCCTACAACTCCGACAAGCCGCACGTGCCGACCACGTTGCGCGAGGCGTCGGCGTTGTTCGGCGGCTCGAAGATCGCCCGCGAGGCCTTCGGCGACGAGATGGTCGATCACTACGTCAACGCGGCAAGGGTGGAGCTGGACGCCTACGACGCCGCTGTCACCGATTGGGAGCGAGTCCGTGGTTTCGAACGTCTCTAAACCGCGCATCGGCATCACCACCTACCTGGAGCCGACGATCTGGGGAGTCTGGGAGCGGGACGCCTCGCTGCTGCCCCGGGTCTACCTCGACGCCGTGGTCGCCGCGGGCGGAGTACCGCTGCTGCTCCCGCCGGTCGGCACCGACCCGACCGTGCTGGAACTGCTCGACGGCCTGATCATCGCCGGCGGTTGTGACGTCGACCCCAGCTCGTACGACGCTGAGCCGCATCCGGAGACTGTGGACACCCGGCCGGGCCGGGACGAACACGAGGCGATCCTGATCCGTGCGGCGCTGTCCGCCGACGTTCCGCTGCTCGCCATCTGCCGAGGGTTGCAGATGCTGAACGTCACTCTGGGCGGCACCCTTCAGCAACATCTGCCGGACGCGGTCGCGCACGACGAGCACCGGCCGTCCCCGGCGGTCTTCGGGCAGACCGAGGTGAAGGTCGAGCCGGAGACGCTGACCGGCAGGCTCTTCGGCGATCGCACCACCGTGCCCTGCTACCACCACCAGGCGATCGATGTCGTCGCACCGACGCTGCAGGTCACGGCCCGGGCCGGTGACGGAACGGTCGAAGCGGCCGAGGTGACCGGCCACGACTTCGCGCTCGGGGTGCAGTGGCATCCCGAGGAGAACCCAGACGATCTCAGGCTGTTCACCGCACTGGTGGAGGCCGGAAGGAGAACCACCCCGTGACTCACGATGTGATCAACCCGGCCACCGAGAAGGTGGTTCGGACG
>NZ_DASRXP010000094.1:0-7561 GCF_035687465.1 Kribbella sp. | reverse complement strand
GCCACCATCTACCCGACCCCGGCCTGACAGCGCGGGGTTCAGACCGGACCGTGTGAGACTTTGGCGTTTGTGAGAGCGGGGCGGAGGAGGCAGCGGATCGGGGGGCGCCTGCCTCTGGTCCTTGTGCTTCCTGCGCTACTCGGGCTCGCCTTCCTGCTCGTCCCGCTGATCGGGCTGCTCGCCGAGGCGCCCTGGTCGACGTTGCCGTCGCGGTTGTTCAGCGCGGACGTCGGCCAGGCGCTGCGGTTGTCCTTGCTCTGCGCAACTTCCGCGACCGTCCTCTGCTTGTTCCTGGGGATCCCCCTGGCGTGGCTGCTGGCTCGCGCCGAACTCCCTGGCCGCGGTCTGATCCGCGCCCTCGTGACGGTTCCGCTGGTCCTCCCGCCGGTGGTGGGTGGAGTCGCCTTGCTGCTGGTTCTCGGTCGCCGCGGACTCGTTGGTGAGCGTCTCGACCTGTGGTTCGGGTTCTCGTTGCCTTTCACCACGGCCGGAGTCATCGTCGCGGAGGCGTTCGTGGCGATGCCGTTCCTGGTGATCTCCGTGGAAGGCGCGCTGCGGGCCGCGGATCCACGGTACGAGGAGGCTGCCGCCACACTTGGAGCCGGCCGCTGGCTGACGTTTCGCCGGGTCACGCTGCCGTCGATCGCGCCGGGCATCGTGGCAGGCGCAGTACTGTGCTGGGCCCGGGCTCTCGGCGAGTTCGGTGCCACCATCACGTTTGCGGGCAACCTGCCAGGCCGGACGACGACGATGCCGTTGGCTGTCTATCTCGCGTTGGAGACTGACCCTGACGTTGCCGTAGTACTGAGCATCGTGCTGTTGCTGGTATCCGTGGTGGTCCTCGCCTGCCTGCGGGAACGCTGGATCAGTGGTCTGCGATGACCCTGTACGCCGACCTGCGCGTGACCCGGCCCTCCTTCGAACTCGAGCTCGACCTGACCGTCGAGCCGGGCGAGGTGGTCGCGCTGCTCGGGCCCAACGGCGCCGGCAAGACCACAGCGCTCCGTGCGATCGCGGGCCTGCTGCCGATCACCGCCGGCCAGATCCGGCTGGACGACGAGGTCTGGGACGAGCCGCCGAGGACCTTCCGCTCGGCCGATCGCCGGCCCATCGGGGTGGTCTTCCAGGACTACCTGCTGTTCGACCACATGAGCGCGCTCGAGAACGTGGCGTTCGGCCCGCGCGCCCGCGGCGTGGACAAGCGAACGGCCCGCGCCGAGGCCGCGAGGTGGCTCGACACGGTCGGCCTGGCCGACCACGCCCGCAGCCGACCGCGCGCCTTGTCCGGCGGCCAGGCCCAACGCGTGGCCCTCGTCCGCGCCCTCGCGACGTCCCCGGACCTCTTGCTGCTGGACGAACCGTTGGCCGCCCTGGACGCCGGTACGACGCTGCACGTGCGAGCCGAACTCGGCCAGCATCTCTCCCGGTACCACGGCCGCACGCTCCTGGTCACCCACGATCCGCTGGACGCGATGGTCCTCGCGGACCGCCTAGTGATCGTCGAACACGGCCGCGTGGTCCAGGAAGGCGCACCGACCGACATCGCCCGCCGACCCCGCACCGACTACGTCGCCCAACTGGTCGGCCTGAACCTTTACCGCGGAGTCGCCGACGGCACGATCGTCACCCTCGACACCGGCGGCTCCCTGACGATCGCGGCACCGACGGCGGGTGCCGTATACGTCGCCTTCCCACCTTCAGCCGTCAGCCTCTACCCCGAACCCCCGGTCGGCACTCCCCGCAACACCTGGCCAATGCTCGTCACCGGCATCGAACAACACGCCCACACCGTCCGGATCCGCCTGGCCCCCCACAACACTCCCGCCCCCGCAACCCTCCTCGCCGACATCACCACAGCAGCAGTCGCCGACCTCCACCTAGCCCCCGGCCAACTCCTCCACGCCACCCTCAAAGCCACCGAAGTCCAGACCTACCCCACCTAACCAAGCCCGCCCGTACTACGGGTCGCGGTCAGCGCCAACTGGCTCGGCTGACGATCTCCTCCGCGATCTCGGCCCTCGGCCGGTCGTCATTGAGCACTGTGAAGTCTTCGATATCCGCGGCGGCCTGCTCACCGTTGCGCTCCGCCAACTCGCTTTCAAGCTCTCTCAGGTGCCTCACCAGGGTTTCGCCGGTGTCTCTGCCACGGAGGCGGGTACGGATCGTCTCCGGCGGTGCGACCAGCCGGACCAGTTGGACTTCGCAGCCGACGAGGCAGCCGGTAAAGGCCTCGCGGAGCTGCACGGTCTCGATCCCGGCGGAGACGACGATGAAATTGGCACCGGCCGCCTGGAAGTTCATCCACAGTGCCGCCAAATTCGCGCACTTCAAGCTGTCGTGGAGCCCGATCCGCCCTCCACGCTCCCCATCAGGCGGCGCCGGCCCGAACTGCGCCAGCGCGTCGGTGTCCACCACAGCCGTCACCAGCCCAGCCGAACTAAGCAACCGCCCCACGGCATCACCCATCGTCGACTTACCGACCCCACTAACTCCACTCAGTAGCAGACCCCGATACATCAACCCTCCGTACGTGTAGACCGGCAGCCTAGACAACCCAGGCCGGCAGGCGAGCACGTCGCGCCAGCACGTCGGCGACACGTCCGCCGCTGCACTGGGACTGTGGTTGCGCCGGTGCGTAGACGGACTGTGGTTGCGCCGGTGCGTAGACGGACTGTGGTTGCGCGGTCTCCGCTGCGTGAGTGTGCTAGCCGAGGTGGTGGGTATCAAGGGCGCTTCGCGGCCCTTCGGGCTCGAACAAGTTCGACCCTTGACACCCACCACCTCGGCCAGGGAAGGACGCAGCTACGCGGATCCCGCTCAGACGTGTGAGCAGCATCAGGGGATTCCGTCCGCCCGGGTGGTCCCGGGGTTGAGGAGTGCTGCATTAGGGGATTCCGTCCGCCCGGGTGATCCCGGCGCAGAGGTTCGTGCTGCTGCCCGTGGTTCGGTCAGCGGAGTAAGCGGCAGCGGGCGAACAACCCGCTATCGGTCGAACAGCCCGGTACCGGGTGGTCCGGGCGGTGCGGGTGGAGGCCGCTGCCGGGTTCTGGGACCGATACCGGTCTAGAGGGCGCTATCGGTCGAACAACCCGTTACCGGCCGACCCGGCGGGCAGCCCAATGCCGGGGTTCGGGGCCGATGCCGGGCTGCTGGGCGCTATCGGCCGAACAAGGCGCTACTGGCCGGATCGGCGCACCGGTCGTTCCGCCTGGTGGTGCGCCCGGACCGCATGGTGGTGCCGGCGAGGTCGGGGTAGCCGTTTTGGGGGTCGGGTTGCGTCGAAGAGGCAGGTTACCTACTGGCGTGGTGCTTACCCCACTGTTCGAGCAGTGGGCTACGCCCCGTTCGAGGGGTAAGCGCCGGAGTCGACGAATCCGGCGCCGTGGCCCGGCGAACCGCCCGGGCGGCGGGCCTCACGGGATCGCAGTCTGTCCCCGCCCTGACAAATCCCCCTGAATTGTTGCCGTATTTCTCAGCGGCTCCGGGCGTAGCTGCGTCCTTCCCTGGTCGCGGTGAGGTGTGTCAAGGGTCGAACTTGTTCGAGCCCGAAGGGCCGCGAAGCGCCCTTGATACAGCTCACCACGACTAGCAAACTCACGCAGCCCGGCGACGCGAACCACCCACACCTACCGACCGACGAACGACGGCACCTCTGCGCCCACGAACCACCCTCCCGGCCGAACCACCCGCGCGGAGTACAAGTTGCCTGGTGCAACGATCGTGGGGGGCGGATACTGGGAGGGTCCGCGGGACCGCAGCAGGGGATCGGAGATGTCGTGGCTGAGCCGAGTGTCGAGTGGCGTGAAGTGGTCTTGCCGGGTGAGCATGAGCGCCACGAGCAGCAGGCGGCCTTGTTCGTCGAGGTGCAGAAGGATAAGTCGGCGAAGTACGGCAACGGGCGGGCTCTGCATCGCAAACAGGTGGCAGCTCTGCGCGCGACCCTGGATGTGCCGGCCGAGCTCCCCGAGCATGCGAAGCAGGGGATCTTCGCGATCCCCAACCGGTACGACGTGTGGATCCGCCTGTCGAACGGCGGCTTCAACCGCGCCGCGGACGCAGTACCGGATATTCGTGGTTTCTCGCTCAAGGTGCTCGGTGTCACCGGTACTGCGGCGCTCGGGGGCGAGGCTGTCTCGCAGGACTTCGCGCTGATCAACCGCGAACGGTTCAGCTCTCCGACCAGCGTGGACTTCACCAAGATCGTCACCACTGGCGCCAAGCCGCCCGGGCAGATCCTGCTCCAGGTGCTCAAGAACCCCGGTCTGATCCGGCAGCTCAAGATGGTCCAGACGGCACTCAAGAACCCGTTCAGCGGGTTCGCCACCCAACACTTCTTCAGCGCGGCCCCGATCGCTTTCGGCCCGTACGCCGCCCGGGTGAAGCTGGTCGCCGCGTCGAGCGAGGTGAATCCCAGCGCGAGTGACGACTGGGCCGCCGACATCTACGGGCGGCTGAGCGGCAACCCGCTCGGGTTCGACCTCCAGATGCAGTTCTTCACCGACGAGCAGCGCACCCCGATCGAGGACGCGTCGGCGGCGTGGGACTCGCCGTTCCTGACGGTCGCGCGGCTGACGATTCCGCGACAGAAGTCCGACCCGGCCTTCGACATCGAGGTCGAGCAGGCCCGCTTCGATCCCTGGAACGCGCTGACCGAGCACCGGCCGCTGGGCGAGGTGATGCGTGCCCGCAAGGTCGCCTACTTCGCCAGCCAGCAGCAACGCGGCGCGAACTGACGATCGGGCCGGACGGCAGCTGACCCGACAGGAAAGCTCGGTACGATCAAATCCAGGTAAAGTTACGGGCTGTTACCTGGATGCCACTCATTGGCATCATGTAACAGAGACTTCACCGCTCAAAGTGATCGCGATGTAACAAAGAGTGGTTACTTACTCATTCGTACGATGTGGATTCTTCACGGGGTAGTCGTGACGTCATGCACTACGCCAGCCCTCCCCTCGTTGCCCAAGATGTGCCGGGGCACCGATGAGAGGGGGATGAATCGCCATGGAAAGTTACGAGCTGTACTGCCTCGCCGACCGGCGGTTCTACGAAACCCCGACCAACCGCGGCGCCGAGCATCCTGACTTCGCTCTCTGCGGCCGTGGGGTGCCGGACGGCTGGGAGCACGTCGCCGGCGAGATGTGGATGCACTACGCGCCGGCCGGCCTGAAGCTGCCGGCCCAGGGCTGGAAGATCCACGTCTCCTCCGGCCTCGAGGACGCCGAGCGCACGCTGGCCGCGGTGTGGGACTACTGCGTCCCCCGCGGTATCGCGTTCAAGTTCCTGCGCAACGAGCCCGTCATGCTGATGGTCAACTCGAAGTCCGCCCAGCGCGGTTCGAGCGGCAAACTGGTGACGATCTACCCGACCGACGAGTCCCAGCTGGAGCTCGTGCTCAAGGAGCTCGACGACCTCCTGCACGACGTCCGCGGTCCGTACATCCTGAGCGACCTCCGGTACGCCGAGGGTCCGCTCTTCGTCCGGTACGGCGCGTTCGTCAGCCGGTACTGCCTCAACGACAGCGGCGAACGGGTGCTCGCACTCGCCGACGACCAGGGCCGACTGGTCCCGGACCACCGCGGCCCGACGTTCTCGACGCCGCCCTGGGTGAGCCTGCCGTCGTTCCTCGGCCCGCACCTGGAAGCACGCAACTCGGTCACCACCAACGAGATGGCGTACACGATCGAGGGCGTCATCCAGTTCTCCAACGGCGGCGGCGTGTACGTCGGCCACCACAACGAGACCGGCGACCGGGTGGTGCTCAAGGAGGGTCGGCCGCTGGCCGGCCTCGACCTGGGCGGCCGGGACGCGGTCGCCCGGATCGGCCACGAGCGGGACATCCTGCAGCGCCTCGAGGGACTCACCGTGGTCCCGAAGGTGCACGACTACTTCACCCTCGGCGAGCACCACTTCCTGGTCGAGGAGTTCGTCGACGCGAACCCCCTCCAGCGCGAGCTGGTACGGCGGTATCCGCTCACCCACCCGGAGGCCACCGAGGCCGAGTTGGCGGAGTACGCCGAGTGGGCCGCGCGGATGGTGTCCGACGTGCAGAGCGCGGTCAAGGAACTGCACGGACGCGGAGTGGTCTTCTGCGACCTGCACCCGGACAACGTCTTGCTGAGCACTGATGGCCGGATGGTGCTGATCGACTTCGAGGTGGCCACGCTGGCCGAGGAGCAGGCGCGATCGGCGCTCGCACACCCTGCCTACGCGGCCCCCGGTGATCGGCAGGGTCCGGACGTGGACCTCTACGCCCTGGCCTGCATCACGCTCGGACTGTTCGCGCCGCAGACGACCATGCTGCTGCAGCTCCATCCAGGGAAGGCATTCCAGCTCGCCGACATGGTGGCCGAGACCTTCCCGGTGCCCAGGGCAACCATCGACGAGGCGGTCCGGGTGATCGTCGGTCCCGACGTCACCAGTGATCCCGAGATGGAGTCGCTGGCCCTGCCGGGTCGCGCCGAATGGATCGAAGTACGGGCTGCGCTGACCAAGGCGATCGTGGCCAGTGCGACACCCGAGCGGGACGACCGGCTGTTCCCGGGTGATATCGCTCAGTTCCAGCCCGGCGGTGGGACCAACCTCGCCACCGGTGCCGCAGGAGTGCTCTACGCCTTGGCGAAGACTGACGCCGGCCGCTTCCCGGAGTACGAGGAATGGCTCCGCAAGCAGGCACTCACCACGAACACTGGCCCCGGCCTGTACGACGGCCTCCACGGAGTCGCACACGTCCTGGACGAGCTCGGGTACCGCCAGGACGCGCTGGACGTGATCGAGCGGACGCTGGCCGACGACTACGACTCCCGCGAGCTCGGACTGCACTCCGGCTTGGCCGGCATGGGGCTCAACCTGCTGCACTTCACGGGCGAACCGAGCCTGCAGACCAAGGCGATCCGCCTGATCGACCTGATCGCGGACCGGCTCGGGGACGTCGAAGACGTCGCGGAGCTGAGCGGATCGGGGCATCCCCGGGCAGGCCTGATGTACGGGTCGTCCGGACCGGCCCTGCTCTTCGTGGACGCGTTCGAGAAGACCGGCGACACGGGGCTGCTCGACCTCGCGGAGATCGCGCTGCGGCAGGATCTGCGGCGGTGCGTCACGACGCCCGACGGCTCGCTGCAGGTGAACCAGGGCTGGCGGACCTTGCCTTATCTGGAAGAGGGTTCGGCCGGTATCGCCCTCGTCCTGGCCCGGTATCTCCAGCATCGTCCCGACCCCGAGCTGGCCGCCACGCTGGAGTCCCTGCAGCGCGTCACTCGATGCTCGTACTTCGTCCAGCCCAGCCTCCTGATGGGTCGCGCCGGGCTCCTCCTGGCCGCCGCAGGTCTCGGCCAGAGTTGTGACGACCTGGTTCGCGGACTCGGCTGGCACGCGATGCCGTTCGAGGGCGGCCTCGCCTTCCCCGGAAACCAGTTGCTCCGTCTCTCGATGGACCTGGCGACCGGATCGGCCGGCGTCCTGCTGGCCCTGGGAACCGCGCTGCACGAGCGGCCGGTGTCCCTCCCGTTCCTCGGACCTCCCCAGTGGTCCGAGTCTCCATCCCTACGATTTGCACCTAAGG
>NZ_DASRXP010000093.1:0-18539 GCF_035687465.1 Kribbella sp. | reverse complement strand
AACGGCGACGGCAAGTCCACCCTGTTGCGGTTGCTCGCCGGCCGGGAAGAGGCGGACTCGGGCCGGGTCACCCAGAACCGGGATCTGCGGCTCGGGTACCTCGGGCAGAGTGACGACCTTGACCCCGATGACACCGTCGCCCATGCGGTGCTCGGCGATGTCGAGACCTACACCTGGGCAGCCGATCCACGGGCCCGCTCGGTGATGGAGCACCTGCTCGGCGGCGTCGACCACGAAGCGATGGTCGGCACCCTGAGCGGTGGCGAGCGCCGTCGGGTGAGCCTGGCGAAGTTGCTGCTCACCGAGGTCGACCTACTGATCCTTGACGAGCCGACCAACCACCTCGACATCGAGGCGGTGAACTGGCTCGCCCAGCATGTGGTGGACCGGGCAGGCGCGTTGATCGTGGTCACCCACGACCGGTGGTTCCTCGATGAGGTCTGCACCGAGACCTGGGAGGTTCAGGGCGGTCGCGTCAGCTCGTACGAGGGCGGTTACGCCGCGTACGTGCTCGCGAAGGCCGAGCGGTCCCGCAACGAGCAGGTGGTCGAGGGCAAGCGGCAGAACCTGATGAAGAAGGAGCTCGCCTGGCTGCGCCGGGGAGCTCCGGCGCGGACCGCGAAGCCGAAGTTCCGGATCGATGCGGCCAACGCGCTGATCGAGAACGAGCCGGCCCCGCGCGACAAGCTCGCTCTCGCCCAGCTCGCCACCTCGCGCCTCGGCAAAGACGTGTTCGACGCCGAGGACGTCACTCTGAAGTTCGGCAACCGGGTGATGCTGAACCACGTCACCTTCCGCCTCGGCCCGGCCGACCGGATCGGGCTGCTCGGCCCGAACGGCGCCGGCAAGACCACCTTCCTCAAGGTGCTCACGGGACTCCTTCCGCCGGACACCGGCAAGGTGAAACAGGGGAAGACGGTCCGGGTCGCGAATCTCTCGCAGACCCTCGAGGACCTCGATGGCTCTGTCACCGTGCTCACCCACATCAGCGACATCCGCCGTACTGCGGCGCTGGCCGGCCGCGGCGGTGAGATGACGTCATCGCAACTGCTGGAACGGTTCGGGTTCACCGGCGACAAGCTGACCACCAGGATCAGCGACCTGTCCGGTGGCGAGCGCCGCCGGCTTCAGTTGCTGCGCATCCTGCTGGACGAGCCGAACGTGCTGATCCTCGATGAGCCGACCAACGACCTGGACGTCGAGACGCTGACCGTGCTGGAGGACTTCCTCGACAGCTGGCCCGGCGTCGTCGTGGTCGTCACCCACGACCGGTACTTCCTCGAGCGCGTCAGCGACATGGTCTACGCGATCATGGGCGACGGCGCGGTCCGCCACCTCCCACGCGGCGTCGACCAGTACCTGGACGAACTGGAAGCCGGTACTGCGCCGCGCCGCGTCGTCTCGGAGCCGGCAGCAGTGGCGACGCCGGTCGCTGCAACTCCGGCACCAGCCGTGGATGCCGCAGCGGCGCGGGCAGCGAAGAAGGAGCTGAACCGGATCGATCGGCAGCTCGCGAAGCTGACCGAGACCGAGGCGAAACTGCACGACCAGGTCGCCACCCACGCGAGCAACTACGGGCGGCTCGCCGAGCTCGACACCGAGCTGCGGAAGCTGGCCGAAGAACGCGGCGAGCTGGAGACCGCATGGTTCGAAGCGGCCGAGCGGGCGGAATAGCCCGACAATTCCGGCAATGTATACATGATCAAATCCCTCGGGAACTGAGTCGCGGCGTACCCTCCTATCCCCTGTGATTGGGAGGGTACGCCGCGGCTACCGGGTGAGCGGGCCCCGTGCCGACCGGTGTTGTCCGAGCCCCGAGCCCCGGACACCATCGACCGTATTCGGCGAACCACCTCTTGCCGCCGAAGTCACTGTGATGTTGACGTTATGTGGTCGATTCGGCACCGACAGTGAGGACACTAGTTCCAGCCCTACCCGGTGTCGATAGTCGTCCGCTACAGCAGTCTCTCGATCTCGTTGCAACTAGCAACGATCGTGGACGGCATTAAGTGACGCGCCGCCTTTTCGGATTATTCCGACACAATTGCGGCGGCTTACTTCAGGCGGTGTGGAAAAGCCCGGTCAGTGCTTTTCCAGGTCGAACGGTCCGACCAGTTCGCGCAGCACCCGGGCGATCTTGGCCTGGTCGCGTTCGCTGATCGAGCCGAGCAGGGTCCGCTCGTGAGCGAGCAGGTCCGCCATCGCCGCGTCGACCGAGTCGCGTCCAGCGGTGGTCAGTTGCACCAGCACCCCACGCCGGTCGGCGGGATCGGGCAGTCGCTCGACCAGGCCGCGCGCCGCCAGCCGGTCCACCCGGTTCGTCATCGTGCCCGAGGTCACCAGCGTCTCCTTGAGCAACCGCCCCGGAGACAGCTGGTACGGCGCGCCCGCCCGCCGCAGTGCGGCCAGTACGTCGAACTCCCACGACTCGAGACCGTGCGTGGAGAAGGCCTGGCTCCGGGCGCGATCCAGGTGCCGGGCCAGCCGGCTGACCCGGGACAGCACCTCCATCGGCGCCACGTCGAGGTCCGGCCGCTCCCGGCGCCAGGCCTCGATCAGCCGGTCGACCTCGTCTCTCATGCGCTGAGACTATGCCATCAAGACTCTTGACATCAAGACAACCTGCCGAGCTAAGGTATCTCGACATCAAGATACTCAGCGGAAGGAACCTCCCGATGCGAACGTCGCCGGTCTGGAGTCCACAGCAGTACGGCAAGTACGCCGACGAGCGCGGTCGCCCGTTCGCCGATCTGGTCGGCCGGATCCAGGCGGACGATCCGGCCACGGTGGTCGATCTCGGCTCTGGCCCGGGCAATCTCACCGCGACCCTGCTCGACCGGTGGCCGGGTGCGACCGTCCACGGCGTCGACAGTTCGGCGGAGATGATCGAGGCCGCCCAGCCGCTCGTCTCCGACCGGCTCACCTTCGAGGTCGGCTACCTCCGCGAGTGGACCGCCGCGCCGGAGTCGATCGACGTGATCGTCACGAACGCCACCCTGCAGTGGATCCCCGAGCAACTCGACCTGCTGCCCGGTTTCGTCCGGACGCTCCGGCCGGGTGGTTGGCTCGCGATCCAGATCCCCGGCAACGGCGACGCCCCCTCGCACGCGATCCTCCGCGAACTCGCCGCCACCGCGCCGTATGCGCAGTACGCGGCGGACAAGTCGTTGCGTCCTGACGTGCCGGGACCGGCGGATTACGTTGCGGCGCTCAGCGCTGAAGGATGTTCCGTGGACGCGTGGGAGACGACGTACAACCATCTCCTGCAGGGCGACAACGCAGTGCTGGAGTGGGTGAAGGGGACGGGTGCGCGACCGGTGCTGCAGGCATTGCCGGATGAGCTGCGGGTACGTTTCGAGGAGGAGTACGGCGCGCGGCTGGCTGAGGCCTACCCGCGTCGCGACTTCGGCACGCTGCTCCCGTTCCGCCGGATCTTCGCAGTAGCCCAGAAGAAGGAGGACTAAATGCGACTCGACCACGTCCAGGTGTCCTGTCCGCCCGGTGGTGAGGAGGTCGCCCGCGCCTTCTACCGTGACGCCCTCGGCATGACCGAACTCGAGAAGCCGCCTCTGCTCGCAGTGCGCGGCGGCTGCTGGTTCAAGGACGGTACTGCGGAGGTGCACGTTGGCGTCGAGGAGGACTTCAAGCCGGCCCAGAAGGCGCACCCTGCCCTGGCTGTCGACGACCTCGACGGGCTGGCCGCGACCCTGGCCGAGCTGGGCTATCCGGTGAACTGGGACAACGACACGATCCCGGGCCGCCGACGGTTCCACACCGCCGACGGCCACGGCAATCGGGTCGAGATCGTCTGAGCTGAACTACTCAGCAGCGAGTGCTCCGGCCGGTGCGACCTTCGCGGCGCGCCGGGCCGGGAGTACCGAGGCGAGCAGCCCCGCCACTGCGGCGACCAGTGCGATCGTGATCAACAGTCGCACCGGTACGGCGTACTGGAGGCCGCCGTTGACCTGGGCACCCATCAGTGCGGCGGTCCCGGTCCAGCCGTAGATCAGGCCGAGGGCGATCCCGAGGCCTGCGGCGACGAGTGCCATCAGCAACGACTCGATGGCGAGCATGCCGCGCAGCTGGCGCCGGGTCAGACCCATTGCCCTGAGCAACGCATTCTCACGGGTCCGCTCGAGCACCGACAGGCTCAACGTGTTGCCGACGCCGACCAGGGCGATCAGGACGGAGACCCCGAGCAGGCCGGTCGCGACGAGCAGCAGGACGTCGAAGATCTTCGTGTACGAACTGCGTTCCGCCAGCCCGCCGGAGACCGACAACTCCTTGACCGTCGGGATGGACTGCTGGACCGCGTCGATCACCTCCGGCCCGTCCGCCTTCGGATCGGAGTCGAGCCAGAACCCGGTCACGGCCGCGTTCGGGGCCAGCTTCACCAGGTCGGTCTGGGTGACCGTGATCGCGGCCAGTCCGCCGCCGCGGTACGCCTTCACCGTGAGCTTGGCCTTGCCTGCCACCAGGGTCAGGTCAGATCCGTCGTCCAGGTTGAGCATGCCCATCGTGTTCTTGTCCAGCAGCGCCGTCCCGGGCTTCAACTGATTCACGAGGTCCGGGCTGTGGACAACGGACGGCACGGAGGCTTGGTCGATCCCCGTGACGGTGAGCTCCTGGCCGCCGGTCTTCATCTGCACAGTGCGGACCGGGACGACCTCCTTGATGCCCTTGATGTCCTGCAGTTGGCTCTCCGCACTGGCCGGCATCTTCGCCTGGTACGCCTGGACCATCACGTCGACCGGGTACTCGCCGTCCATGGTGACGTCGAACGTCTTGCGCACCGAGGCGATCCCGACGCAGGTGAGGCTGATCAGCGTGACCCCGATCAGCAGCGCCGAGGTGGTCGCCGCGGTCCGCTTCGGATTCCGTACTGCGTTGCCGACCGCGATCCGTGCGGGAACCCCTCCGCCCCGCGCCGGCAGTGCGCCGAGCAACCTGATCAAGGCCGGCACCAGCAGCGAGCCGATCGCCAGCACCCCGAGGAACGAGATCACGCCACCGGCGACACCGATGAGCACCTGATTCATCGAGGCGCTGGCCGCCAGCAGCAGACCGCCACCGGCCAGCAGCAGGAACCCGAACACCAACCGCAGTACACCTGCCTTCGATGCAGCCACCGGCGCGACGTCCGGCCGCAGCGCAGCCAGCGGAGCAACCCGCGTCGCCTTCCGAGCCGGTACTACGGCCGCGATGACCGTGGCGATCGTTCCGAGCAGGAGCGGAAGGACTATCGAAGCAAGGTCCAGGTGCAGGTCGATCGGGGGCAGGCCCCAGTCGAACTCTCTCGACAGGGCAAGCCCGAGCGCCGACAGGGCGACCCCGAACACCACGCCGATCGCGGAGGCGACAACTCCGACCACGGTCGCCTCGGCCAGGACCGAGGAAAACACCTGGCGACGGGAAGCGCCGACGCAGCGCAGCAACGCCATCTCACGGGTGCGCTGGGCGATCACGATGGTGAAGGTGTTCGCGATCACCAGACAGGCGACGAACAGGGCGATCACCGCGAACATGCCGAACACCCCGCCGAGGACGTCGATCCCGTTCGTGTAGCTCGAGACCTCCTCGTCGATCCAGTCCGCGCCGGTGTAGACCTGCAGCCCCGTGCCGATCACGCCGCCGATCGCAGTGGCGACGGCTTGCTGACTCACGCCCGGCTTGGCCGCGATCCGGATGTCATTGGTGTAGCCGTTCGGTTGGAAGATGTTGACCGCTGCCAGGGTGGCGACAGCGTTCGCGGATCCGACGGACTTGGTGTCGTCCACCAGGCCGACGATGTTCACGGTCCACGACTTGCCGTCGTACGAGTTGAGACGCAGCTGGGATCCGACCCCGAGTTTGTACTTCTCCGCCTGCTTGGCCGGGAGCGCGATCTCGTTCGTTGCGGTTGGCAACCGTCCGCCGGAGATCGCCGGTCCGGCGATCTTGGAGGTGTCGTAGAGCGCGTCGATGCCCAGATAGTCGGGCCGCACCAAACCCGGGAAGGCGGCCTGGAGATAGGCGCCGGTGGTCGTGATGACGGAGTCGGCCTGCGGCAGCTTGCGGATCTTGGCCACCTCGGCGGCGGTGATCTCGCCGCCCTCCGAGGAGACCAGTGCGTCGACGCCGGCGTACTGCTTACCGATGGTCTCGTCGATGCCGTGTGAGGCAGAGGCGTGCACGGTCATCGCCAGGGTGCCGAAGGCGACACCGAGGACGATTGCCAGGCAGGCGGCGACCAGGCGGCCCAGATGGGCGCGCAGCGAGGACAGGATGGAGCGTCGCACGGTCAGGCCCCCAGCTGCCGGAGGGCTCCGAGCACCGTCTCCGGCGTCGGGTCGAGCAGCTCGCCGGCAAGCTTGCCGTCGGCAAGCATCACGACGCGGTCCGCGTACGACGCCGCGAGCGGGTCGTGGGTCACCATCACCACGGTCTGGCCGAACTCGCGGACCGAGCGGCGCAGGAACCCGAGCACCTCGGCGCCGGATCGTGAGTCCAGGTTGCCCGTCGGCTCGTCGGCGAAGACGACCTCGGGCCGTCCGACCAGCGCCCGGGCCACCGCGACCCGCTGCTGCTGACCACCGGACAGCTCCGACGGCCGGTGGGTGAGCCGGTCCTGCAGGCCGAGGACGTCGACCAGCGTGGACAGCCACTGCTGGTCGGGCTTGCGGCCGCCTAGTTCCAGCGGCAGCAGGATGTTGTCCTTGGCCGAGAGCATCGGCAGCAGGTTGAACGACTGGAAGACGAACCCGATCCGGTCCCGCCGGATCCTGGTCAGCTCGGCGTCGGGTAGCTGGGTCAGCTCGGTCTCACCGAGCAGCACCTGCCCGGAGGTCGGGGTGTCCAGGCCGGCCAGGCAGTGCATCAGCGTCGACTTGCCCGAACCCGACGGACCCATGATGGCGGTGAACCGGCCGACGCCGAAGTCGACGGAGACCCCGTCGAGGGCAGCCACCGCGGTATCGCCCTGGCCGTAGACCTTCTGCAGTTCGTGGGCGCGGATCGCGGTCCGGGCGGGGGTGTCCTGCGGCAAACGGCCAAGCGGGAGCTGGCCGGTCTGGATGGTCATCGGTCTCCTCGGAGTGCCTGGGGTGAGACGTTCCCACCCACGCTCCAAGAAGTTAGTGATCAGCCGCTCGCCAAGAGTCGGACCACGGAATGGACCTTGCGTACGACCTGGGTCGTACGCGGCTCAGTTGTGGGGTCGGACCAGGCCGGTTTCGTAGCCGAGGACCACCAGGGCGACGCGGTCGCGCAGGCCGGTCTTGGCCAGGATGCGGCCGATGTGGGTCTTGACCGTTGCCTCGGACAACGTGAAGAGCCGGGCAATCTCGGTGTTCGACAGGCCGCGGGCCACCTCGACCAGGACCTCGCGTTCGCGGGCGGTGAGGGCGTCCAGATCCGGCCTGTCGGTTTCCCCGTCAGGCAGTGACTCGGCGAAGTGTTCGAGCAGGCGGCGCGTAGTACTGGGGGAGACGACGGCGTCGCCGGAGTGGACCTGGCGGATCGCGTTCAGCAGGTCGGCCGGCGGGGTGTTCTTCAGCAGGAACCCGGCGGCACCGGCCTTGATCGCGGCGAACGCGTACTCGTCCAGGTCGAACGTGGTCAGCAGGATCACTCTGGGGGCCTCAGGCAACGACTGCAACCGGCGGGTCGCCTCGACGCCGTCCAGCCGGGGCATCCGGACGTCCATCAGCACCACGTCGCTGGCCGTCACCTGGAGCTTCTCCAGCGCCTCGCCGCCGTCACCGGCCTGACCGACCACCCGCATGTCGGGCTGGGAATCCACCAGCATGGTGAATCCGGCCCGTACGAGTTCCTGGTCGTCGACCAGGAAGACCCGGATCACCAGGTCGTCGGGTTTGGCGTCGGTCACTGAACTCCTCCAGTTGGCAGGTTGTACGGCAGTCTGGCGATCACCTCGTATCCGCCGCCCGCCTTCGGTCCGGCGTTCACCGTACCGCCGGAGATGGACGCGCGTTGCCGCATCCCGACCAGCCCGTGACCCGGGTCCGCACTCGGCGCGACCCCTCCACCGCGGCCGTCGTCGGTGACCACCACGGTCAGCATCTCGCGTCCGTAGTCCAGCTGGACGGACGTCCGCGCTCCCGGCCCGGCGTGTTTCAGCGTGTTGGTGAGCCCTTCCTGCACGATCCGGTACGCCGTGAGTCCCAGCAGCGCGGGGAGATCCCTGGGAGTTCCCGAGACCTGGTAGTCCACGGTGAGCCCGGCCTGGCGGACGTTGTCGATCAGCTCGGGGAGTGAGGAGACGCCGGGCTGCGGGCGCGGCTGGTTCGGATCCAGGTCGGGTTGGGTGTCGGCCTTCAGCAGTCCGAGCATCTTGCGCATCTCGGTCAGCGAGGCGCGACCGGTGTCGCCGATGGTGGCCAGCGCCTTCTTGGCCTGCTCGGGGGATGCGTCGGCGGCGTACAGGCCTCCGTCGGCCTGGACGATCATGATGGAGAGGCCGTGCGCCACCACGTCGTGGATCTCGCGGGCGATCCTGGTCCGTTCGTTCGTCACCGCCAGGGTGGCCTCGCGATCGCGGTCTCTCTCGAGTTGCGCGGCCCGCTCTTCCAGTTGGGCGACGTACAAGCCTCTGGTCCGGCGGCGTTCGCCCAGGGCCCAGACGCCGAAGACGAGGGCGCCGAACGCGACCATCATGGTGATCTGGTTGCGCCAGTCGGAGCTGTCGTAGTACCTGGCCACCGCCATCAGGACGCCGAGTCCGCCGATGACCAGGGCGATCCGGCTGTACCGGACCTCGCCGTACACGTAGACCGCATAGAGCGCGTCGAGCAGACCGACGTTGCCCGCCTGCAGGGGGACGTCGGCCATCCATTGCAGAACGGCGATGCCCGAGACTGCGAAGAAGACCAGTTCCGGGTAGGTCCGGCGCCAGATCAGCGGAACCAGCAGCGCTACGCCGACGACTCCGGCGTACCTGGCCTGGGCCAGCGAGATCAGGCCGAAGAACAGCGTCAGGCCGGCCGCGAGCAGCAGGTCGAACGCCTTGCTGTGCTGCGGCAGGCGCCGGGCGGTCAGGATCCCCGTCATGCGGGCCAGGGTACGGGGATCCGCCAGGTCAGAGGTCATGCCACGGGAGGATGTCGCCGTCCTCCTGTGGTCTTGCTCTACTTGTGCGGGCGGGTCGACAGAGTCGGCTTGGCCTCGAGCCCGGACAGGCCGTTCCAGGCCAGGTTGACCAGGTGCGCGGCCACGTCCGGCTTCTTCGGCCGGCGGGCGTCGAGCCACCACTGCCCGGTCAGCGCGACCATGCCGACCAGCATCTGCGCGTACATCGGGGCGTTCTTCGGGTCCAGGCCGCGGCGCTTGAACTCCTCGGCCAGGATGTGCTCGACCCGGGTGGCGACGTCGCTGAGGATCGAGATGAACGAACCGCTGGAGGAACCGACCGGCGAGTCCCGGACCAGGATCCGGAAACCGTCCGAGGAGTTCTCGATGTAGTCGAGCAGGGCGAGTGCGGCCTGCTCTACCAACTCGTGGGCACGACCCGCGGTGAGCGAGGCCGTCACCCCGTCGAGCAGGCTGCGGACCTCGCGATCCACGACAACGGCGTACAGGCCTTCCTTGCCACCGAAGTGTTCGTAGACGACCGGTTTGGAGACCTCGGCGCGGGCCGCGATCTCCTCGACCGAGGTGGCCTCGTAGCCCTTCTGGGCGAACAGGCCGCGGGCGATCGTGATGAGTTGCTCGCGACGCTCCGCACTCGTCATCCGGATCCGACCGGTCCGTCGCGGTTTGGGTTCCGTCACGTCGAGATCACGTCAACATCATGCCGCACAAAGGTCTTACCGGGTGGGAGATTTACCGCCCGGCGGACCGTTCAACGCTCGGCGGCACTGACGCGACGAGCCTCCAGACGTTCCTTGACCGGCCAGCGCACATCGCTGACCCAACCCAGCTTCTCGAAGACCCGGATGCACCGGGCGGAGGTGTCGAGTTGCCCCTTGTCCACCCCGTGCCGTGCGCAGGTCGGGTCGGAGTGGTGCAGGTTGTGCCACGACTCGCCCTGGCTGAGGATCGCCAGCCACCAGACGTTGCCGGACTTGTCCCGGCTCTTGAACGGGCGGTCGCCGATCGTGTGGCAGATCGAGTTGATCGACCAGGTGACGTGGTGCAGCAGGGCGATCCGGACCAGACTCGCCCAGAAGAAGGCGGTCAGCGCGCCCTCGATCGACCAGGACCACAACCCGCCGATCACGGCCGGCAGGAGCAGCGAGACCAGCACCAGGAACGGGAACAAACGCGACACCCGGACGATGTCCTTGTCCTTCAGCAGATCCGGCGCGTACTGCCGCTGCGGGGTCTGCTCGGTGTCGAACAGCCAGCCGATGTGCGCGTGCAGGAAGCCCTTGGTGAGGGCGCTGAGAGAGGTGCCGTATTTCCAGGGGCTGTGCGGGTCGCCATCGCGGTCCGAGAACTTGTGGTGCTTGCGGTGGTCGGCCACCCAGCGGACCACGGGCCCCTCGATCGCGAGTGATCCGGCGATCGCCAGGGCGTACTTCATCGGGCGGTTCGGCTTGAACGACTTGTGGGTGAAGTAGCGGTGGAAGCCGATCGAGATGCCGTGGCCGGCAATCGTGTAGAAGACCACCGCGATCACGATGTCGCGCCAGCCGAGGAACCCGCCCCAGGCGATCGGCACGGCCGCGAGCACGGCGAGGAAGGGAATTCCGATGAACAGAGCGAGAGCGACCTGTTCCCAGGGGCGCTTCTGCTCACCCCCGAGCGTGCCGGTGTCGATGTCCAGTTCGTCGACCTGCTGGGCGCGGGTGGGCGCCTCCGGTGCGGCAACGGCGGGTGGGGTCATGGTGGTATTCCCTCAGGTGGACGACGGCTTACCTACGCAACCGTAACCTACGGCACCGTAGGTATGGAACCCCTCGCGTGTCATCACCCCCTCCCATGGCACACTGTTCCGGCGTACAACCGCGATCCCCCGTGGGGTAATTGGCAGCCCGCGAGACTTTGAATCTCGAAGATCTGGATCGAAACCAGGCGGGGGAGCAACCCAAAACCCCAGGTCAGAACGTCCCTGACCTGGGGCTTTTCTCCTGCCGGGTCGGGATCGGACCGTTCGGAGCTGATAGTCCGCTAAGAACCTGGCGCTGCGGACATTCCCAGGCACCTGGCACCGTTGATACTCCTAAGACGGCCAGCGTGGCCATCACGGAGGAGTGGATCATGAGCTTCATCGGAGCCCTGGTCGGATATGCCCTGACGGCCTTCATCTTGCTGTTGATCGTCCGCATGGTCCTGGACTGGACGGGCGTGCTGTCCAACGGTTCTCAGCGGACGGGCCGAGCCCGCGAGCTGACCCACAAGTGGACAGAACCAGTCATCGCCCCGGTCCGCCGCAGGCTCCCGCCTGTCCGCGCCGGCGGTGTGTCATTCGACCTCGCCTTCACAATCGTCTTCATCGCCGCCCTGATCCTCCGCTCAATAGCCTTCAGCCTGTAGCGGGCTGCCAGCTGACAGGGCGGGCATGACGCCTTGTCACGGATCCTCGGGTGGCGTATCGCTGTGGGTATGTCGTCGCCACTTGTGCCGAGCGGTCAGCTTGTGTCGACCGCTCGGTCTCAGGCACTGGCGGCAGAATTCACGGCACTCGCACCGGAGATCACCCAAACACCCGGTGCTCGACGGGGCAACGCTGAACGCCTGACTATGGACGGCACACCATTGGGCTGGCTTTGGGCGGGAGCGTCCTGGTCGTATCCAGCCGGCTCGGGGAGCACCTTGGTCGATCTGACGATCGAGGTGGCCAACGGAGACGAGCGCGTGCCGGGCGTCTGTGACGGAATGGACGCGCCGCCGGAGCGCCGCTGCTCAGAGGTCCGCACGCTGGCGGACGGATCCACAGCCTTCATCCGCGACTCCACCGCGCTGGGCGGACACCAGTACAGCGTCAAACTCGTCCGGCCGGACGGAACCCAGATCTTCGTGTTCTCAGGCGCCCGGAGACTGCCGGAATTACCCCACGACGCACTGCTGGGCCGAGACCGAGTGGTGGAAATCGCGCAACAGATCACGATTACGCCGTGACGGCTACTGGATGGCCAGAGTCGCGACGGCGGTCAGGGCTATCAGGGCTAGGAGGGTGGCGGCTAGTCGTTCGCCTTTGGGGGCGCCGGCGTCGTCGGGCCAGTAGGTTTTGTGCGAGTTCAACTCGAAGTTGACGCCGTTGGACGTGGCGAGCCAGAGGCCTAGGGAGCCCAGGGTGCCGGCGAGTAGGCCGGCTGGGAGTGCTCGGTCCGTGGGGTGGGCGGTGGTGGCGATGACCAGTGCGACGA
Source organism: Kribbella sp. (assembly GCF_035687465.1). Lineage (NCBI taxonomy): Bacteria > Bacillati > Actinomycetota > Actinomycetes > Propionibacteriales > Kribbellaceae > Kribbella > Kribbella sp. The sequence continues at coordinate 6,231 of NZ_DASRXP010000093.1, read as the reverse complement.
GCCAGGCTGCTGTGGTGATGAGCAGGAAACGGGTGCGGAGGCGGGTCAGTGCGCGAATGACGCCCACGCCCACCGGCCAAGCGACGTACAGGGCTATCAAAATCCAGCGGGGCACCCGGCGAGCCTAGGTGAGAAGTACGGCGGCAGAGGTGCTTTGAGTGTGGTGGTGACGGTGGGAGTTTGTGTGTGACCTGTGGGTGGGCGACCATTGGCGGGCTGAGGGGTTGGTCGGGGGCGGGTTGAGAGGGCAGGTTGATGCCGCGGTTGTGGGCGGCGGTTCGTCGCTGGGTGGTGACGGGTTGGCCCGTGGCGACGGCTGTTGCGGTGGTGGGTGGTGGGCTGTGGGCGGCAGTGCCGTCGGCGAGCCCTGACCTCGACCTGACCACGGCGGCATTGCACGGTACGACGCTCGAAACCGTCCGCCCGAGTGATACCGGAGAGGTCGATCCCCTCCTCGGAGCGGCGGTGGACGCGATCCTGGCCCGGCGCGGAATCGCGGTGAAAACGAACAACCTGGCGCTGTTCCTTCGCGACGTGGCCCCCGAGTTGCGCGCCGAGCAGACGCAGCTCTTCAAGAACCTGCGCACCATCGGCATGACCGTCACCTATCGCCGAGCCGAGCCGTGGACCAACTACGAGGCCGCCCGCCGGTACGGGCTCGCCACCGGAACCTTCCGCGTCAGCATGCGGTACCAGCTCTTCGGCACCAAGCTGGCCCAGACCGCCACGGACGTCGGCTACACGTACACCGTCCGCCAGGGCCGTCTGTATCTCGTGGAGGACGACGATCTCGACCAGGCGATCGGTGCCGGCAACCAGCCCTGGGACTTCGGACCGCTCCAGCTGGTCCGCCGCTCGAATGTCCTCGTGATCGTCAATCAAGGCCAGTTGCCCCTGGCCGAGAAGCTCGCGGACCAAACGGTCCAGATGGCCAGGAAGGTGCGCACGCTGTGGCGCGGCCAGTTGCAGCAGGTCCCGGTCATCGTCGCCTTGCGTGAGAAGCAGGTCCTGACCGACCTCCCGCCCACGAACCCCGGTGACGAACCCGCCCGGGTCCAGGCGATGCTCAGCCCCGGGGCAGACGGCGAGCCGGTGGGCGGCTGGCTCGTGATCCCGCCGTCCCGCCTGCAGACCTTCGATGACGCCCAGATGACGCACGCCTTGATCCACCTGCTGACAGTGAGGCTCGGCGATGCGGCGCCGCGCTGGCTCAGCGAGGGCATCGCCGAGTACGCCGGGAACCAGCAGCTGGTCGCCTCAGGGCGGGGTGTCGAGGTCGCCAAGCGGCGGGCCGAGGTACGCAAGCATGCGCTCGGCGACCTGACCCGCCTTCCGTCCGATGCCGAGTTCACCGCTACGGACAGTGACGACATCAGCTGGCTCGCGGTCGAGCAACTGGTCAAGCAGATCGGCGTCCAGCGGGTCACCTACTTCTACCGCCAGATCGCCCGGCGCGGGTACAACGATGCCGCCAAGGAGCGCCTGATGACGGAGTACACCGGCTTCAGCCAGAAGGCCCTGGTGGACTCCCTGCGAAGTCTCGCGGGTTGAGCAAGTACGCTTACGCAGGCACCGTTTCGAGTGCTCGTGACACAACTCCGTCGTAACTCGCAGGGAACTCGAGGAGAAGACCGCGTGACTTCCCACCGTCCTGCGGCGGTCATCATCATGGCCGCCGGTCAGGGGACCCGGATGAAATCCGCGACCCCCAAGGTTCTGCACGAGATCGGCGGGCGCAGTCTCGTCGAGCACGCGGTGGTTACCGCCCGTGCGCTCGCGCCCGACTACCTGGTGGTCGTGGTAGGCACCGGCCGCGAGCTGGTTGAGGCGCATCTGGCCGAGATCGATCCGGACGTCCGCACCGCCGTCCAGGAACAACAGCTGGGCACGGGGGACGCCGTACGGGTCGGGCTGACCGCTGCGCCCGGAATCTCCGGAGCAGTAGTCGTCACGTCAGGTGATGTCCCCCTGCTGCAGGCCGAGACGCTCCACGAACTGGTCGCCGAGCACGACAAGAGCGGCAACGCCGTCACCGTGCTGACCGCGAGAGTTCCGGACCCGACTGGCTACGGCCGGATCATCCCGGGCGAGGGCGGCAGCGTCGCGGGCATCGTCGAGCACAAGGACGCGAGCCCCGAGCAGCGGCAGATCGACGAGATCAACGCCGGCATCTACGTCTTCGACGCGGAGACGCTGCGCGACGGGCTGAGCCGGATCACCACCGACAACGCCCAGGGCGAGCTGTACCTCACCGATGTGCTCGCGATCGCGAAGGGCGACGGCAAGCGGGTCGGCGCGTACGTCACCGAGGACGCGATGCAGACCGAGGGCGTGAACGACCGCGTCCAGCTCGCCACCCTCCGCGCCGAGCTGAACCGCCGCACCCTGGACACCCACATGCGCGCCGGCGTCACCGTGGTCGACCCCGACACCACCTGGGTCGACCAGACGGTCCAGCTCGAGCAGGACGTCACCCTGCTCCCGAACACCCAGTTGCACGGCGCGACCACCGTCGCGTCCGGGGCCACGATCGGCCCCGACACCACGCTGACCGACGTACAGGTGGGTGAGGGCGCGACGATCATCCGCTGCCACGGGTCCGGCTCCGTCATCGGTGCCAACGCGTCCGTCGGCCCGTTCGCCTATCTCAGACCCGGTACTGCGCTGGGCGCGAACGCCAAGATCGGCACCTTCGTCGAGACGAAGAACACCTCGATCGCGGACGGCGCGAAGGTCCCTCACCTGACCTACGCGGGAGACGCCACCATCGGCGAGGGCGCGAACATCGGCGCCGGCACGATCTTCGCCAACTACGACGGCGTCAACAAGTGGCCGACCACCATCGGGCGGCACTCGTTCGTCGGCAGCAACACCGTGATCGTCGCTCCCCGGACCGTCGCCGACGGGGCGTACATCGCGGCTGGAACGGCCTTGACCGAGGACGTCGAGCCCGGCGAGATCGCCGTTGCCCGCGGCAAGCAGCGCAACATCGCGGGCTGGGTCGCGCGCAAGCGGGCCGGGACCAAGACCGCCAAGGCGGCGGCCGAGGCTACGAAAGACGGCGCGCAGAGCGACACTGGCGAGAAGGCACAACGGGAGGCGGGGTCATGAGCGGGATGAAACGGACCACCGAGAAGAATCTGATGGTCTTCTCCGGACGGGCCCACCCGGGCCTGGCCATCGAGGTCGCCGAGCAGCTGGGCGCCGGCCTGGTGCCGACCGCGGCGTACGACTTCGCCAACGGCGAGATCTACGTCCGGTACGAGGAGTCCGTGCGCGGCAGCGACGCCTTCGTGATCCAGAGCCACACCGCTCCGATCAACCAGTGGATCATGGAGCAGCTGATCATGATCGACGCGCTGAAACGGGCGTCGGCCAAGCGGATCACCGTGGTGCTGCCCTTCTACGGCTACGCCCGGCAGGACAAGAAGCACCGCGGCCGGGAGCCGATCTCGGCCCGGCTGATGGCCGACCTGTTCAAGACGGCCGGCGCGAACCGGCTGATCTGCGTCGACCTGCACACCTCGCAGATCCAGGGCTTCTTCGACGGCCCGGTGGACCATCTGATGGCGCTGCCGATACTGACTACCTACGTCCGCGAGAAGTACGGCGACCAGCAGCTCGCGGTGGTCTCGCCTGACGCCGGCCGGATCAAGGTCGCCGAGCAGTGGTCCGCCCGGCTGAACAACGCGCCGCTGGCCTTCATCCACAAGACCCGCGACATCGAGCGCCCGAACGAGACCGTCGCCAACCGCGTCGTCGGTGAGGTCAACGGCCGGGTCTGCATCCTGGTCGACGACATGATCGACACCGGCGGCACCATCACCAAGGCGGCCGACGCCCTGATGGCCGCCGGCGCCGCCGGCGTGGTGATCGCCGCCACCCACGCGATCCTGTCCGGCCCCGCGGTGGACCGGCTGAAGAACTGCCAGGCCAGCGAGGTGATCGTCACCAACACGCTGCCGATCGCCCCGGAGCGCAAGTTCGACAAGCTCACCGAGCTGTCGATCGCGCCACTGATCAGCCGGGCCATCCGCGAGGTCTTCGAGGACGGCTCGGTGACCAGCCTCTTCGAGGGCCGCGCCTGACCGACCGCCGCGGTCTGCCGACCGCGGCGATCAGCCCGCGCGGCGCCAGGCGTAGTACCCGGTGCCGATCGCCGCAGCGGTCATCGGTACTGCGGTGATCAGGCCGACCGCGCCGTTGCCCGGGATGATGAAGGTGGGCACGATCATCAGCCACAGCAAGGGAATCCAGCGCGGAACCGCCTTCGACCGCCAGAGCCCGACCACCTGGATGACCGTGCCGATGGCAACCAGGAGCGAGCCCGAGATGATCGGCCCGAACAAGTGGGCCATGTCCTCCGACATGCTGTCCATCACCGCTGTGCCTGCCGCGGTGCCGACCGCTGGATCGGTCGCGAAGTAGTAGGCAGCCGCCCACCCGCCGACCCCGACGGCGTACAGGGCGGTGCCGACCCACATCACCAGACCACCGATCGTTGCCCAGGCCGCACCCCTCCGGCGGACGAGCACGATCGTCGCGATGGCCTGTGCCAGCACGTTGAGGATCAGGTTGGCGCTGAGGAAGACCAGCAACCCCCACCACCGGTCGCGGACCGGGAAGATGTCTGAGTAGGCGAAGTTCTCGCCGCCGCCGGCCGGGCTGGGCCACAGCAAGCCCCCTGGCAGAGCGGCCACGGACGTGAGGGCCAGGATCAGGCCAACGATCCCGACCCGTCGACGGGTGACTAAATCTGGTCGCGGGGCGACCTCGGGCTGAACTGTCTCGGTTGACATGGCGGTACCTCCGAAAGCCGGGAATCGAGTCCCTCCAGACAAGCGCCGGTGGGTACCCGGGCACATCGGAGCGAGCGCGGAACCCGATCTCCGTACTGGCTCGGAGCCGATCGGGGCCTGATCGCCCTACAGTGACGGCATGCGGTGGCCGCGGTGGTTCGCGCTCGGCGCCTTCCTGCTCGCTCTGGCGATGCTCGCGGGCACTGTCTGGCTGCTCGTCGGCTACCGGACCGGAGCGCACACCGCCAGGAACTTCGCCGGCCTGGGCGCGGTCGCCCTGTCCATCACCGGGCTCGGCCTGGTGATCAGCCGGCGTGAAGCCCGTAACCCGGTCGGGGCTCTGCTGGCGTGGGCAGGTGTCACAGCCATGTTCCTCGCGGGACGCGATGTCTACTTCAGCGTCGTGGTCTCCGATCCGGGCAAGGTGCCGCTCGACAGCCGGGTCGTTGCCTGGTTCGACGAGAGCGGCTGGTGGTTGTTCGTCGCGGTTGCTCTCGTGCTGCTGTACTTCCCGGATGGCCGGCTGCCGGGAAGGCGATGGCGGGCGGTGCCGGTCGCGCTACTGGTGTTCGGAGCCGCGCAGCAGGTGGTCGGAGCCTTCGCGTCCACGCCGTTCCTGCCGCCCCTGCAGGATCTCCCCAGGCCGTATGGTCCGCCTTCGACTCTGATGCAGGTGGCCAACATGGTCGTCTTCATCGGTCTGTTGGGCCTTCTACTCGCGGCGGCCTCGTCGCTCGTCGTGCGGTTCCGGCGGTCGACCGGTCGGATCCGGGCCCAGCTCAAGTGGCTCTCGCTGGCCGGGTTGGCCGTGGTGGTCTATCCGTTCGTCTGCCTGGCCGAGATCGTGGTGACGGGCAGTTCAGGTTCGGTTGCCCTGGTCTTCGGGATCGCGACACTCGTCGCCCTGCCTGCTTCGATCGCGGTGGCGATGCTCCGGCACGACCTGTACGACGTGGATCGGGTGGTCGCCGACACCGTCACCTACGCCATCGTGATGGTGGTCCTGCTTGGCACCTATGCGGTGACGGCGCTGATTCTCGGGTTGTTCCTCGGCCGCGAGTCGGCTCCGGCAGCCGCTGCCGCCACCGCTGCCTGCGCGCTGATCCTGGCGCCGGTGCGGGCGAGGCTGCAGCGGGTGGTGGATCGTCGGCTCTATCCACCACGCCGAGCCGCGCTGGTGGCGATCGAGGACTTGCAGCATCGCATCCACACGGAACAGGCCCAGCCTGAAGAGCTCGAGCAGGCGCTGCAGCAGGCTCTGCGGGATCCGACCCTGCGAGTCGGTCTGCTGGTACCGGGCGCGACTGGTTTCATCGATGCCGCCGGTACGCCGGTCGGGGCCACGGGTGCTGTGCCGGTGACGCTTGGCGGCGTACAGATCGGAGTACTGGCGTCAGGAGGGGCTAGTGGTCCGGCGGTGTTGAAGGCGGTG
>NZ_DASRXP010000092.1:0-9525 GCF_035687465.1 Kribbella sp. | reverse complement strand
CTCGATCGTCGAGGTGGCGAGCGGGTTGATCATCTTGTGGCAGTTCCGGCACCCGTTGCCTCACACCCGCGAGCGCCGAGCGTTGCGGTTGATCGCCTTGTCGTTCTTCGGGCTCGCCGCCTACGTGTCGGTGGAATCCGTGCGGGCGTTGGCCAGCCAGTCGACCCCCGAGACCTCGACGATCGGCATCGGCCTGGCGATCGCCTCGCTCGTGGTGATGCCGCTGCTGTCGACGGCCCAGCGCCGTACCGGCCGGGCGCTTGGTTCCAACGCAGTTGTTGCCGACGGCACCCAAACATTGCTGTGCACCTACCTGTCGGCGGTACTCCTGGTCGGCCTGTTGCTCAACGCCACAGTCGGCTGGTTCTGGGCCGACCCCGTCGCCGGTCTGATCATCGCCGCCATCGCGCTCCGCGAAGGCCTGCAAGCCTGGCAGGGCAAGGGCTGCTGCGCCCCCACCACCTCGACGACTTGCAGCGACGGCTGCTGCGACTGACGCCGCTGCTACCCCGCGCCGGAGGTTGAGCCGCGACGTAGGTCGGAGGTGAGCTGCGGAGCACCACTCGGAGGTGGGCCGCGGAGTACTAGTCGGAGGTTGGGGCGCCCGGAGTGTTAGCGGCTGACGCTGGGGTCGCCTTCGCGGCGGGTGGTGGTTTGGGCGGTCTGGCGATGCCGACCGGTGCCAGTAGCGGACTGGCCGAGGGTTGGGCTGCCGGACTGGTTGAGGGCTGGGTTGCCGGGGGGTGCGACGCCGGCGTGTGCCATCGACTGACCGACGCGGGCGTTGACCCACTCCTGCAGACCAGGGTCGGCGACCGTGATGCGCCCGTCCGTCTCCCGCAGGATGCCGCGAGTGACCAAGGTGGTGCGGGCCCGCTCCAGCGCCTGCCACTTCTCCGAACCGCCGGACGCTGGGGCGGGGGTCGTCAACCCCTGTGGACCCTGTGCGGCAGCCCTCGTCAGCAGATCCATCTCCGCGTTCGAGCAGGAGCTCCACGCCTTCTCGTAGACGATCGCCGACTCGGCCTTCACCGAGGCGGTCGCCAGCTTCGCCGCCGCCGGGGTGAGCTCGGCCGGTGAGTTCTGCAGCGCGGTGTCCAGGAGGTCGCGCATCCGGGCAGGGCTCCCGTTGGCGGCCTTGACCAGGTGCTCCACGGCGTCGGGGTCGTAGCGGACGCCCGAGTGATCCAGCTCATCCGTCACCGCCGGGCGCAGCTCGTCCGGCGTCAGCGGAGCGCAGTCCCGGAGGTCGAACTTGCTCCTGGCGGCGCTCCCGATCCCCATCCCGCCTTCGACCCGTTCCATCAGCCCGGCAGCAGCCGACTCCGCGCCCGCGGCGATCAGGTAGACGTGCCGGCCGTTGTCGTGCAGGTGGTCGGTGAGCTCGGCCAGCCCGTTCAGGTTGTGCGCGGCCGCCATCTCCTCGTCGGACAGACTCCGGCCGCCTGGTGGGGGCACGGGGAGGTTGTCGACCATCAGCAGCACATAGGTGTCCTTCTCCCGGGCGGCCAGCTCGGCCAGGTTGTCGGCGAGCTGGCTCAGGGTGGAGGTGATGGCGCCCCTCGCATCCCACTGCGTTTTCCAGACCCAGGTCGTGACGCCCAGATTGAGCCGGCCCTCGAAGCCCTTCTGCTGGGCCCTTCGCGGGGTCAGGTCCTTCACGGTCTTCTTCAGTCCGAGCAGGGGAACGATTCCGAACCGCTTCTGCAGCGCTGGGAGCTCCTGCTTGACGGCCCGGGCGAACCGCATCTCCAAGGGCTCTGTCGTCGGGACGTCCACCCGGATGCAGATCCAGTTGTTCGACCGGGCGAGCGCCTCGGCCCGGTCGAGCTCGACGCTCTTGCCCATCCCCGGGGCGCCGGTGAACACCAGCGTGTTCTTGTCCGGCTGGCGCTGGTCGAGCGAGATCGGCCGACCGGCCCCGTCGGTCCGGGATGCCAGGAACGCCGTAGGCAGGGATGTCCTGACAACCGAACTCATTCCGCTACCTTGCAACCCCCGTCCGTCCCCAGAGCGGGCCCAAAGCAACCACCAGATGAACACCAGGCCAGCCCCGGCTGAACCCCGGCCACCCCGCTGCCACCGCAGCCGATCCAGTGGAACTCAAGGAGCGAGCAGGGGGTTGGGCAGCGTGAGTTAGTCTCCTTAGGTAAGCCTAAGTAGTCGCCTGCTGATGTTCTCGAGAGGAACCGTGGTCGCGTGAGCAGCCCCGCACCCCGTCGCAATCGCCGCGCGAAGCTGGCGGTCGTTCGCCGGACCGAGCAGATCACCCCGCACATGATCCGGGTGGTGCTGTCCTGCGACGACTTCGAAGACAACGGCAAGTCGGACCACTACGTGAAGCTGCTGTTCCCGAAGCTGGGTGTGCAGTACCCGAACCCGCTCGATATGGGGGTGGTGCGCGAGCAGCTCCCGTCCGAGCAGTGGCCGACGATGCGGACCTACACCGTGCGTTCGTGGGACGAGGGCGCGCAGGAGTTGGCGATCGACTTCGTCTACCACGGTGACGAGGGCGTCGCCGGTCCGTGGGCGGCGAGCGCGAAGCCGGGCGACCAACTGTGGTTCAACGGTCCGGGTGGTGCCTACGCGCCGGACGAGGCCGCCGCCTGGCACCTGCTGGTCGGCGACGAGAGCGCGCTGCCGGCCATCTCCGCCGCGATCGAGGTACTGCCGGCGGGTGCGCACGCGAAGGCGTTCGTCGAGGTCGAGGACGAGACCGAGGAGCAGAAGCTCAGCGGCCCGGGCGAGGTCGAACTGACCTGGTTCCACCGTGCCGGTGCGACCGGTGAGCGCGGCGACGGGCTGGTCGCGGCGGTCGAGGCGCTCGAGTTCCCGCCCGGTGACGTGCAGGTGTTCGTCCACGGGGAGGCAGGCTTCGTACTGCGCCTCCGCCGTCACCTCTTCGACCAGCGCGGGTTGTCGCGGGACCGGGTGTCCCTGTCCGGCTACTGGCGGCTCGGCAAGAACGAGGACGGCTGGCAGGCGGAGAAGGCCGAAACCGCCCGCCAGGAACGCGCAGCCGCCGGCGACTGAGCTCCTCCGTCGCTCCAGCCCGTGAGCCGGGATGCGGCCGGCGCGCCACCGTCCCCTCCGGTCGTCTGCCTGAGCAGACGGATGCGGGGGACGTGCAACCTGATTGGGTCGGACTCCGTCGAAGCAGCTGACGAGGACGTTCAGGCGATCAGGAGGTACCGGCGATGCTTGGGGAGAACTCACTCGACCTGAACCAGACCGCCTACCTTTGTGGCGGCCCGAGGCGCGCGGCGCTGACGGCCATCCTTTCCCTCCACCAGGCCGGCGCGCTGTCCATCAGCGCCGCCCGGCACCGGGTCAAGACCCTGCCCGGTGACCCGGCGAGCGAGCTCGAGCGAACGGTCCTCGCCACCATCCCCGAGGTCGGTCAACTGCTCGGCGAGCTGATCGAGGCCGTCGCGCAGTCCCCGGCGATGAACGAACTCCGGACCTCCCTGGCCGAGCGTGGTCTGCTGCACCGCTGGCAGTTCCTCGGCCAGACCGCCCGCGGCCGCCGGCTGTGCCGCCACCTCAGGGAGGTGCCGCCTCCCGGCCTGGAGAAAGTCGCCGTCCGCGGTGCGGCCGCGATCTCCGACGCCGAACTGCGGCGCGTTTTCACCACCCCCGATCCGGTCGCCGTCCCGATGCCGGCTGCCCACCGGACCTACGGCGCCAACCGCACGGACGAGTCCGCCCTGCAGGTGACCAGCCTCTGGGCCGGCGGCTCCTGACGGCCGCGACCAGTCTTGACCGGTACGGCGAACCACCCGGGCGCGGCGACTCGCAGTACGGGCGGGCGCAGTACTGGATCGAACAAAGGGGTCGGGTGGCGGCGTCGTACGGGCATGACTGCAGCTCAGACCTTGGTTGATCCGGCGTCGTTCGACCGCTTCGCCGCGGAGTACGACCGGTTCGTCAGCCTGTTGCCCGGCCAGAACACGTCCTGGATCGCCGGGCTCGGGCTGACCGGGGAGCGGGCGATCGACGTCGGCTGCGGTCCCGGGCACGCGACCGAGCGGCTCGCGGAGGACTTCGACTACGTGCTCGGGGTCGACCTCAGCGAGCCGATGATCGACCTTGCCCGGGCGAAGCGCTCCCGGCCGAACCTCGAGTACCGGGTCGCGGACCTGTTCGCGGTGGACGACGACGGGTTCGACCTGGTGTACAGCCACACAATGATGCATCACCTGCCGGACTATCGCGCCGGGCTCGTCCAGCTGAAGTCGCTGGTCCGGCCCGGTGGCACGGTCGCGTTGATCGACAACGTCTGCGATCGCTACCCGACGCCGCCGCGCAGGGTCTACACCTGGGGAGCGGTCCTGGGCTTCCCACGGCAGCTCAAGCGGATCGGCTGGCGCGACGCGTGGTTCGAGCTGCGCTTCTGGCACAGCAAGCCGTGGCTCGAGCACCTACTCAGCGACGTCTACCTGTCCCGAGCCCAGTTCCGCGAGCTGTACGACTCTGTCTTTCCGGGTGCCCAGTACGACGATCTCGGCTTCGCGCTGGCGATGCGCTGGACCGACGAACGCACAGGGTGATCAAGCGGCCTTGCGCCGGTTCAGGATCTGGGTGATGACCGGCCCGTGGTCGGTGGGCAGCACCCAGTCCTCACCCCGCGCCTGGAGGATGACCGCCGGCCCCGCGGTCCCGATCGGCGGGAAGGGCAGGCTGATCGGGTACTTCAGCCGCTCCGCACCGCTCAACGTCACGTCGTGCACCCCGCTGATCTCGCTCAGCTGATACGTCCGGGCCAGGTCCTCCGGAGTTTGGCCGCTCTTGGTCCGCAGCAGCACCGGTCCCCGGATCGTCACCGCGGTAGTCCCGATCCCGAGCGTTGTCAGTCGCAACCCCCGGAGCCGGAAGATCAGCTCGTACGGCGTGTCTGCCAGCTCGGGGATCAACGGGTCGAGGAGCACGCGAACGGCGTACCGGGCGAGCCCGATGCCGAGGATCGCCCCCAGCAGCGCGGCCGGCAGGAACAGCGTCGCCAGCCAGTTGATGTCGAGCACGATCGAGTAGAACGCCGTGAACACCCCGGTGATCGCGCCGAACCAGCCGCCGGCGCCGGCCCAGCGCTGCGGCTTGTACCGATGCTTGCCGCGCAGGAACCAGCCGAGCACGAGCAACGCCAGCGGCAGCAACCCCGCCTGCCAGTTGAACGGCGAGACCCGCGAACTGATCCACAGCACCAGTGCCAGGAACACCAGCGGGATGCCGAGATAGATGAGCGACACCACCAGTTGGACCTGCCGGTGCCGTCGCGCAACCTCGCCTGGCGCATCCTCCACAGAGCTCACGGGAAAACCCAAGCACATCGCCCGCCCGAGCCCTACTGTCAGAACCGCCGCGAGATGAGGAGGAACTGCCTTGCCGGAGATCTTCCGTGCGCGCGAACGCGGCCACCTTGACGCCCGAGTCGTACCGGAATCGCTGATCGCACTCCACGCCGAGGACGAGGATTGGGTGGCCTGGCTAAAGGCGTTACCCGAGCTGGCCGCGACCTATCTCGAGCGCTGGGCGCTGACGATCGACGGCCGACCGCTGCACGGCGCCGCGTCGCTGGTCCTGCCGGTCGCGCAGGAGGACGGCACGCCCGCGATGCTCAAGCTCCAGCCCCTCAACGAAGAGAACGCCGGCGAGGCGCTCGCCCTCCGCACCTGGAACGGCGACGGTGTGGTCCGGGTCCTCCAGGATGATCAGGCGACCGGCACTCTGCTGCTCGAGCGACTGCATCCGCGCTCCCTCAACCACCTGCCCGACGATGTCGAGGCCACCCGGATCCTGGCGGAACTCCTCGCCCGGTTGAGCGCAGTACCGGCGCCGCCTGGCCTCCGCACGCTTGCCGATGTGGCGGCAGCGATGCTGGATGACGCCCCTGCGCTCATCCCTTTGCTGGCCGATCCCGCCGAGCAGTCCCTCGTACTGCGCTGCGCGGCGCGCCTGGCCGAGCTCGTCAAGGAGCCCGGGGATCGCTTGTTGCACTGGGATCTCCACTACGAGAACGTGCTCGCGTCCGACCGCGAACCCTGGCTCGTGATCGACCCGAAGCCGCTCGCTGGAGATCCGTGCTTCGAGTTGTTCGCGGCGCTCAACAACCGGTGGGACGACCTCGTGGCGACCGGTGAGCCGGCGAGGGCGCTCCGGCGGCGGTTCGAGCTGATGCTCGACGTGGTCGGGCTGGACCGTGAGCGGGCGATCGGCTGGACCCTCGCGCGGATCCTGCAGAACGTCCTATGGGATCTCGAGGGCGGCGGGCACCAGGTCGAACCGGTCCAGGTGGCGATCGCCGAGGTGCTGATGACCCTGTCAGTCTGATTACATGATTACAAAGGCGAGGAGGGGTGGATGACGACACCGACGGTTTACGAGTGGGCGGGTGGGACGGAGGCGTTCCGGCGGCTCACTGAGGTGTTCTACGACAAGGTGCTGGAGGATCCGCTGCTGGCTCCGGTGTTCGCGCACATGAGCGATCAGCATCGCGAGCACGTCGCGATCTGGTTGAGCGAGGTGTTCGGCGGGCCGAAGCAGTACACCGAGGAACTCGGCGGCTACCCGAGCATGCTGGCGCATCACCTCAACCTGGGCTTGACCGAGGAGCAGCGTGCTCGCTGGGCGACGCTGATCGCGGCGAGTGCGGATCCGGCGGGGCTGCCGAGTGATCCCGAGTTCCGGTCCGCGTTCGTGGCCTATGTCGAGTGGGGGACGCGGATCGCGCTGGCTAATTCCCAGCCCGGGGCGACGCCGCCACCGAAGGCTCCCGTTCCCCGCTGGGGTTGGGGCGAGGCTCCGCCGTACCAGCCGTGAGTCTGGTTGTTGAATGGTCAGACACCCGCGACGGCACGGCGGACCTGGCCTTTAGATAAAGTCGCGGTTCACGACGAAACCCGGTGGCCCGGGGATGCGAGGGTGAACCATAGTGACCGCTCAGCTCGAATACCCCGATTCGCAGGTGTCCGAGGCGCTGTTGTCGATCCAGGGCCTCTGGAAGGTGTTCGGGCCGAAAGCCTCGAGAGTTCCGCACCGCCCTGAGCTGGCGGCGCTGAGCCGGGCCGACCTGTTGCAACGCACCGGCTGTACTGCGGCCGTCCACGACCTGAGCTTCGACGTGGCGCCAGGCGAGGTGTTCGTCGTGATGGGCCTGTCGGGCTCCGGCAAGTCCACTCTGGTCCGTTGTCTGACCAGATTGGTGGAGCCGACGGCCGGCCGGATGTTCTTCGAGGGCGAGGATCTCCGGCTGGCGGACGAGAAGCGCTTGCGGACGCTGCGGCGGAGCAAGTTCTCCATGGTGTTCCAGCATTTCGGGCTGCTGCCGCACCGCAGGGTGATCGACAACGTCTCGTACGGTCTCGAGGTGCGCGGTGAGAGCAAGCCCGATCGCCGCCGTCGCGCCCAGGAAGTGATCGACCTGGTCGGCCTGTCCGGCCACGAGCAGTTCTACCCCGAACAGCTCTCCGGCGGCATGCAGCAGCGGGTCGGTCTGGCCCGGGCGCTTGCGAACGACCCCGATGTCCTGCTGTTCGACGAACCGTTCTCCGCGCTCGACCCGCTGATCCGCCGGGAGATGCAGACCGAGGTGGTCCGGCTGCACCGCGAGGTCGGCAAGACGATGGTGTTCGTCACCCACGACCTGTCCGAGGCGCTCAAGCTGGGCGACCGGATCCTGCTGATGCGCGACGGCGCCGCGGTCCAGCTCGGGACCGGCGACGAGCTGGTCGGGGCTCCGGCCGACGACTACGTCCGCGAGTTCGTCCGGGACGTACCGCGGGCCGACGTGCTCACGTTGCGCTGGATCCTGCGCCAGCCGCGGCCCGGCGAGCCGCTGGACGGACCGGAGCTCGGCCCGGACCTGCTCGTCCGCGAGGCGACCCGGCTGGTGCTCGAGTCCGACCGGCCGGTGAAGGTGGTGGCCGACGGGGTCCTGCTCGGCGTGATCGGCGACGAGGAGATCCTCGCCGTCGTCGCGGGCGCGCGTCCTTCGCCCGTGCACGCAGCACGCCCGGTGGACACTCCCTGATGGCTTCGATCACCGGCTCAGTGGAGATCCGCGTCCGGCGGCCCCGGCGCGCCGTCATCGTCGGCGTGCTGCTGGTCGCCTGGGTGGCGGTGTGGTTCGTGCTGCGCGGAATCGACACGCTCACCCTGGGCGGTCAGGACACCACCCGGCTGCACCGCTGGCTGACGGAAGAGGCCGACTCGTTCGGCCGCGGGAACGCCTTCCTCGATGCCATCCGGATCGCGGTCGACCAACTCGTCGTACTGCTTCAGGCGGCGATCGCGCAACCGTCGTACGGGCGGCCAGTGCCGGTGATCGGGTGGCTCGGGGTGGTCGCGGTGTCGGCGTACCTGGCGTGGGCGTTCGGGAACTGGAAGGTGGCGCTGCTGGCCGCGGCCGGGCTGACGTTCGTCGGGCTGCAGGGGTTGTGGCAGGAGAGCATGGACACGCTCGCGCTGACGATCGCGGCGGTGCTGCTCGCGTTGCTGGTCGGGATCCCGCTCGGCATCTGGGCGGGGCTCAACGACCGGATCTTCAAGGTCGCGACCCTCGTGCTCGACCTGATGCAGACGTTGCCGACCTTCGTGTACCTCGCGCCGCTGACCCTGTTCTTCGCCATCGGCCCCGCGGCCGCCACGATAGCGACGCTGATCTACGCCGCGCCGCCGGTGGTCCGGCTCACCGCGCACGCGATCCGCTCGGTGCCGCAGGAGAGTGTCGAGGCCGCTCGCTCGCTCGGATCCACCCGCGGACAGACCTTGTTGAAGGTGCTGCTGCCGATGTCCCGCAGTACGGTCGTGGTCGGGATCAACCAGACGATCATGGCCGCGCTCTCGATGGTCACGGTCGCGGCGCTGATCGACGCGCCCGGCCTCGGGCAGACCGTGCTGAAGGCACTGCAGACGCTCGATGTCGGGGTCGCCTTCAACGCCGGACTTGCGATCGTCGTCCTGGCGATCGTGCTCGACCGGGTGACCACGGCTGCCGGCGACCGACCCTGGCGTACTGCGAGCCTGCGGCGCAAGGTGCTGCTCGGCGTCGGTGGTGCCGGAGTTCTCGTGGCCGTGTGGTTCTCGCGGACCTATGTGTGGGCGGCCGAGTTCCCGACGGACCTCAACATCGGTTCGCGGATCGCCATCCTGGCGACAGACGTGACGACCTGGGTCCAGGACGTCTTCGGTGGCTTCACGTACGGCGTACGCGATGCCGCCACGTTGGGGGTCCTCAATCCACTGGAGTCCCTGCTGACCGAGTCGCCCTGGTGGCTCGTGGTCGTGGTGATCGTGGCGCTGGCCGCGCTTCTCGGCGGCTGGCGGGGCGCGCTTCCGGCCGCGGTGTGCCTGGGATTGCTGGTCGGGACCGGTGTCTGGCACGATGCCATGGTCACCCTCGCGTCGACCTTGCTCGCCACCGTGGTGGTGGTTGCCGTGGGCATCGTCCTCGGAGTGTGGACCGGACGGAACCACCGAGCGGACAGCTGGCTGCGGCCGGTACTCGACGCGGGGCAGACGATGCCGCCG
>NZ_DASRXP010000091.1:0-6171 GCF_035687465.1 Kribbella sp. | reverse complement strand
CTCCTCCCCCACCCCGCCTCCAAGTAACGGCCCTCACCTGCCCAAGCGCGTGGTTAGGGTGCCCTTTCTTCGTGTTGGCGGGGGGTGGGGACCAGAATGACCGGCATGCGCTTGGATCATCTTTCATATGCGGCAGGCCCTGACGGGTACCAAGCGACGGTCGAGCGGCTCTCTTCGCTGCTCGGCGCGGAGTTCGTGGACGGCGGTGTGCACCCGCGCTTCGGCACGGTGAACCACATCCTGCCGCTGGAGAACGACCGCTACATCGAGGTCGTCGACGTGCTGGACCACCCGGCGTCGGACAAGGCGCCGTTCGGGCAGGCGGTTCGCGCCCGCAAGGAACTGGGCGGCGGCTGGCTCGGCTGGGTGGTCGCCGTGCGCGACATGGCGCGGATGGAACAGCGCCTCGGCCGCGACGCCGTGCCCGGCAACCGGCACCGGCCGGACGGCGTGAACATCACCTGGCGGCAGATCGGCGTGAAGGGCCTGATCGCCGACCCGCAACTGCCGTTCTTCATCCACTGGGACGACCTCGGCCAGCACCCGTCGGCCGGCGGCAAGGGCATCAAGCTGAACGCCCTGGAGATCGCCGGCGACCCGACCCGCGTGACCGCCTGGATCGGCCACCCGGCGGACCACCTGCTGGACGACCTCGACGTCGCCTGGGTCGGCCCGAACGGCCAACCCGGCCTGATAGCAGCAGTCTTCCAAACCCCGAACGGCATCGTCCGGTTGTGAGCCAGATCTTCGCAGTCTCCGGCGTGCTCGGGGACGGCGCGAAGACCAGAGGCCTCCTCTCGTACGCCGTGGCGCTGGCCGGCGTGGATCGCCCCGCGCGATTCTGCTTCATCCCTACTGCCCAGGGTGATCACCCGGGTGCGGTGCAGTGGTTCAAAGCTGCCTTCGGCAACGACCCGGCCGTCGAACCAAGTGTGCTGACGTTGTTCACCGAGCCGAACGTGCCGGATGTCCGCAAGCACCTGCTGACCCAGGACGTGCTCTGGGTGGGTGGCGGCAGCGTGGTGAACATGATGGCGGTCTGGCGTGCACACGGGCTGCCCGAGATCCTCCACGAGTGCTGGCAGAACGGTGTGGTGATGGCCGGCGAGAGTGCGGGCAGCTTGTGCTGGCATATCGGTGGTCCCACTGATTCGTTCAGCTCGTCATTGGATGCCTTTAGCAACGGACTTGGCTGGTTGCCGTGGAGCAACGGCGTACACGACGACCTTGGCGACCAGCCACGGCGTACGGCGTACCGGGCACTGGTTGGCTCCGGCGCGCTGCCGGGCGGGTATGCCACCGAGGACGGTGTCGGCCTGCACTATGTCGACGGGGAGTTGAAGGAAGCCGTCGCCGTACTGCCGGGCAAGCGCGCATGGAAGGTCGATGCTGACGGCAACGGCGGTCACCGTGAGACCGAGATCGTGCCGAAGTTGATCTAGAGGCGTTCGAGGTCGATGAGGGCGGTCTCGAGGTGGGCGAGGAGGCGTTGCAGGTGGGGGACGGTTCGGCGGCAGCCGGTCAGGCCGAAGTGGAGTTGGTGGTCGTAGCTGGTGACGCTGATGTTGAGGGCCTGGCCGTTGAGGACGATCGAGGCCGGGTACATGCCGAGCAGCCGTGAGCGGTTCCAGTACAGGGGACTCTCGGCCGGGCCGGGGATGTTCGAGATGACCAGGTTGTACGGCGGTGGCGTGCGACCCGCGAGCCCGGGGATCACCGCGGCTGGTCCTGCCGAGCCGATCCCGAGCGCTCCGACCATCAGGTTCTGCAGGGGGCTGAGTTGCGACAGCATCCCTTTGCCGTAGCTCGTCGAGTCGATGATCCGGCCGATCCTGCGCTCGGGGTCCCGCTCGTCGGTCGCGAGGTCGGCGATCAGCGTGGCCAGCGAGTTGCCACCACCGGGCGCCTCCCCTTCGCCGGACTCGCCTCGGAGTGAGACCGGGACCATCGCGGTCATCCCCTTGTCCGGCAAGGCGTTCAGCTCGAGGAGATAGGTGCGCAAGGCACCCGAACACATCGCCAGCATGACGTCGTTGAGAGTGGCGCCGGTGATCGCGCGAACCTTCTCCAGCCGCTCCATCGGCCAGGACTGCGCCGCGAACCGCCGCGCGCCGGTGATCGGCTGGTTGAAGATCGTCCGCGGCGCCTGGAACGCGACCGACGAGTGCTCGGTCTGCAGGACCCGGAGCGCACTCCGCAGGCCGACCGGCGAGAGCCCGGCCAGGTCCGCGAGCACTCGCCCCACTCCCCCAACGGCTCGGCCGGCTCCACCGGTGACACGGCCCGCCGCGGACAACAGTGCCGCTGGAGACAGGCCACCAGCGGGCGTAGTACTGGCTGCTGCATCGGCCAGGGCACGGTCCGGGAGAGCGAAGGGCGCGGGCATGCCGGCCTGGTCCGGGTCGCTGGTCAAGGACGCCTGCAACAGCCGGAGGGCTGTGACCCCGTCGAGCAGCGAGTGGTGCACTTTGGTGTAGATCGCGAAGCGGCGACCCTGCACTCCCTCGATCAGATGCATCTCCCACAGTGGCCGGTGCCTGTCCAGCAGGGTCCCGTGCAGCCGCGAGGTCAGCTCGAACAACTCGCGATACCGTCCAGGCCTGGCCAGCGCGGACAGCCGGATGTGGTACTCGAGATCGACCTCGTCCTCGGACTCCCACGACCAGTAGCCCAGGTCGAGCGGCCGGTGCCGCACCCGCCGCGCGAACAACGGGTTCACCGCCTGACTCTCGACCATCTCGCGGTAGAGCCGCGACACGTAGTCCTGCGTCCCCTCGGGGAAAACCTGGTCCCGCGCACCCTCCGGCAGCTCGAACAGCATCAGCCCGCCGACGTGCATCGCCTGTTCGCGTGTCTCGCCAAGCAAGAACATCGCATCCAGCGGCCCCACCGCGGCCATCCGTCCTCCCGCCCCAGCTGTCGACGCCTCATCGTCGCCGCATGGACCCAGCCGGTCTACCCCTGCTAACCGTTGGGATCACTTTTGGTTATCCCATCAGTATCTGAAGAGTCAAGAAACGGCGCATGAAGGGTGCTGAGCAGTGCCGCCCCGTCAGTTGCTTACCAGCTGCTCAGGCATAGCCGAAAGATTTCTACCTGCCGTACATCTCGGCCGCTGAGGCTTGCACTTCGTCTAGCGAGGAGCAACAGATGCGAAGTCGTTCTGTCCGTCACGTCGGAGTGGTTCTGACCCTTGGAAGCCTGCTGGCAGGCGGGCTGCTGATCCAGTCCGCCAGCCAGGCCGTCTCCGTCCCAGCAGCACTCACCGACCCTGTTCAGGCCTCCAAACTGGCCACCGACCTCGGCGCCGACCGCACCGGCGGCGCTTACTACGACGACAGCGGTCGTCTGGTTGTCGCGGTTACCGACCAGGCCACGGCTGATGCCGTACGTCGGGCCGGTGGCACGCCGCAGGTCGTCAAATACAGCACAGCCGCGCTGAACTCGATCAAGACCGAGCTCGACCAGCTGCCGATCATCCCCAACACCTCATGGGGCGTCGACCCCAGTACCAACAAGGTGTCGGTCGACGTCCACGACGGCGTCTCCGCCGCCGACCAGGCGCGGATTCAGGCGATCGCCGCGAAGCGTGGCGCCGCCGTACAGATCGAGAAGCTTCCCGGCAAGTTGGTGGCGAAGGTCGACATGCCCGGTGGAGCCGGTGTCACCTCCTCTGGGAAGATTTGCACCGCCGGGTTCAACGTCCAGAACAACAACGGCGACAAGTACTTCCTCACGGCCGGGCACTGCGTGACCGGCGGGTACCGGACCTGGTCCAAGCGCACCGGCGGCGCACTTCTCGGCGTGGCCACCAGCCGCTGGCAGTACGGGCCGAGCGACTACGCCGTCATCGACTACACCGGCCCCGGCGTCGTCGCGTACGGGACCGTCTTCTACGACGGTGCGCACCACCAGATCACCGGCTCCCGCTACGTCTCGGACGGCGAGGGCGTCAACCGGGTGGGGACGATGAGCAAGGACCTCGTCGGCGCCGTGCTGGACCCCAGCACGACCGTCACCTACGAGAGCGGAACCAGGCTCACCAACATGATCAAGACGTCGCTGTGCAGCCTGGGCGGTGACAGCGGCGGCCCCCTGTTCGCAGGCACCACCGCTCTGGGCCTCCTCTCCGGCGGCACCGACGAGACGGTGTGCCACACCACCGTGAGCGATCGCCGGTCCTACTACGAGCCCGTGCAGGCAGTCCTCAACCAGTACGGCCTCAAGGTCTTCTGACCCTCTCGTCATACGTCTAACGAGGAGCAACAGATGCGTAGTCGTTCTGTTCGCCACGTCGGAGCCGTTCTGGGCCTTGGCAGCCTCCTGATCGGTGGACTGCTGATCCAGTCCGCCAGCCAGGCCGTCTCCGTCCCAGCAGCACTCACCGACCCTGTTCAGGCCTCCAAGCTGGCCACCGACCTCGGCGCCGACCGCACCGGCGGCGCCTACTACGACGACAGCGGTCGCCTGGTCGTCGCGGTCACCGACCAAGCCACCGCAGACGCCGTACGACGAGCCGGCGGCACACCGCAGGTCGTCTCCTACAGCACCGCGGCACTGAACTCGATCCACGCCGAGCTCGACCAACTGCCCGCCATCCCCAACACCTCCTGGGGAGTCGACCCGAGCACCAACCGGGTGTCGGTCGAGATCTACGACGGCGTCTCGGCCGCCGACCGGGCCCAGATCGAAGCGATCGCCGCGAAGCGTGGCGACGCCGTACAGATCGAGAAGCTTCCGGGCACGCTCAAGCCGACCGTCGACCTGCCGGCCGGCGTCGGCATCACCTCCGACTGGAAGATTTGCACCGCCGGGTTCAACGTCCAGAACACCAACGGCGACAAGTTCTTCCTGACCTCCGGGCACTGCGTGACCGGCGGGTACAGGACCTGGAACAAGCGCACCGGCGGCGCACTTCTCGGCGTGGCCACCAGCCGCTGGCAGTACGGGCCGAGCGACTACGCCGTCATCGACTACACCGGCCCCGGCGTGGTGGCGTACGGGACCGTCTTCTACAACAGCGCGCACCACCAGATCACCGGGTCCCGCTACGTCTCGGACGGGGAGCCGGTCAAGCGGGTGGGAACCATCAGCAAGGACCTCGTCGGAACAGTGCTGCTGCCGAGCACGACCGTCACCTACCAGGACGGGACGAGGCTCGACTACATGATCAAGACGTCCCTGTGCGCCCAGACTGGTGACAGCGGTGGTCCCCTGTTCAGCGGCACAGCTGCCCTGGGCATCACCTCCGCAAGCACCACCAACAGGGCCTGCGACAGCAATGTGAGCGACGACCGCACCTTCTACGAGCCGGTGCAGGCAGTCCTTAACCAGTACGGCCTCAAGGTCTACTGACGCACTCTCGCCGGTGGAGCGTCCTGCTCCACCGGCGGGAGCCTTGGTCAGTCCAGCGGGCGGTAGTTCAGGCCGAGGGCCTCGATCCGGTTCAGGTGCGGGCGGAGGCGGGTGAGGAACTCGTCGTACGACGTCTTCGGGGATCCCCAGGCGCGTTCGGCGACGGCGGAGAGGCGGGGCAGGAGCATGTAGCCGACCTGGTCGGGGCCTTCCATGTACTCGGTCCAGACGTTGGCCTGGGTACCGATGACGCGGGCCCGCTCCTCCTCGGTCAGGCCCTCGGGGACGACCTCGAAGTCGTAGACCTTCTCCAGCGGGATGAAGCCGCCGATGGCGAGCGGCTCGGTCTCCGGGTCGCCCTGGTAGTAGTCGAAATAGACCGACTCGCACGGCGACATCACCACGTCGTGGCCGGCCTTCACGGCGACCTCACCGCGCTGGGCGCTGCGCCAGGCCATGATCACGGCGTCCTTCGGGCAGTCGGTTTCGACCATCTCGTCCCAGCCGACCAGCCGCCGGCCCTGCTCGATCAGGACCTCGGCGACCTGCGCGGTGAACCAGCCCTGCAGCTGGCTGGCGTCGGTGAGCCCGAGCTCGGCCTGCCGCTTCTGCGCCGCCTCCGACTCGCGCCACTGGACGTCCGGGCACTCGTCGCCGCCGAGGTGGATGTAGGGCCCGGGGAAGATCTCGAGGACCTCGCGCAGCACCGTCTTGACGAACTCGACGGTCGCGTCGTTCACGTTCAGCACGTCGTCGCTGATGCCCCAGACCTGCCGGATGCCGAGCTGCGTGTCCGGGCTGTTGCCCAGCTCCGGG
>NZ_DASRXP010000090.1:0-17022 GCF_035687465.1 Kribbella sp. | reverse complement strand
GCCGAGATGTCCCGCATGCTCCTCCACCAGATCGCGAACCCCACCGATCCGCCCAACTGCACCATCTTCGACCCCCACCTCGTCCCCCGCGAATCGGCCTGATCCTCAGGATGTAGAGATCCGTTCGTCTGCTCCGACGTACCTGTGATGGCACCCACCGGCGGTGCACCGCAGAGGAGGAGAGAACGATGGAACCGCTGAACCTGATGGTCACGCTCAACCTGGTCGCCGACGACGTACGTCGCGAGGCAACCGGCCGCACCACCCGCCTCAGTCGGTCGTTCGGAGGTGGGCGACGACCAGGTCCGCGACGGCGGCCATACCGGCTTCGTTCGGGTGGTAGGGGACGAATCCGCCCAGGGCGCGAGGTCGCAGGCTGAAGCCGGTTGTCCACGGCTCGGCTGACCCGATCGCGTGGTCCTGGCTTGC
Source organism: Kribbella sp. (assembly GCF_035687465.1). Taxonomy (NCBI): domain Bacteria; kingdom Bacillati; phylum Actinomycetota; class Actinomycetes; order Propionibacteriales; family Kribbellaceae; genus Kribbella; species Kribbella sp. The sequence goes on along the minus strand of NZ_DASRXP010000090.1, from coordinate 16,593 downwards.
CACGGAAGCGGTCACCAGGTCGGCGCCGGATTTCGCGGCCGCAGTACTGAAAGCGCGTGCCAGCCCGTCCGCCAGGAAGACGATGCTCGGCAGTTGCTCCTCGTTCAGCGGTACGTCGAGACGCGCGCGGGTGCCCGGTCCTACCAAGGTCAGGTAGTCGACCAGCACGATCCTGCTCCGGGGAGCGCTCTCCCGGATCCTGGTCACGATCTCCACCAGTGAATTGGCGACGGCCTCGTAGGCGGCGTCGTCGCGGAGGTAGCTGACCCGGGCCCGGATCCGGTTGGCCACGCGGCGTCCCAGCACCGTCGCAGGCAGGGCGAGTGTGTTCATCAGGCTGCCGCGCAAGAACGCTCCGACGTACTCGAGATCGTTGCCCCCGGCCGTGATCGTGACCAGCTCCGTTTCGGGGCCGACGGCATCGAGTTGCGGCGGCGCCTGGTCCTGGCGGTCGGTGAGGATGTTCGCCGTCGTCGCGCCGGAATACGTGACGTCGACGAGGTCCAGGCTGAGCGCCTCGGCCACCAGGTGGGGATAGTTCCGCCCGGAGCGGCCGGCTGCCCGATCGAGCAGGGGTTTGACGCCCGGACCTGCGGCGAAGGAACTTCCGAGCGCGACGTAGCGGCTGCCAGGTGAGATCACCGGACACAAGATAGCCCGCGCCTGCCACCATGAGCGGACTAGCCCAGTACGGAAAGGAACGACAGACATGCGTGGAGCTACTCGGGGACTCATCGCCGGCGTCGCCGCCGCGGGGATGGCGCTGATGCCGGCGGTCGCCGACGCGACCCCCGGTTCAGGTGTCACGGCGAAGATCCTGGCGCAGACGACGGTCGGCGGGAAGGACTACGTCCTGCGCGAGATCACCGTCGCGCCGGGCGGGACGACCGGCTGGCACTTCCACGACGGCACGCTCTATGCCTCCGTGAAGAAGGGCACCCTGACGCACGCGGACTTCACCTGCGCGATCGACGGTGTGTACAAGACCGGCGCCGCCTTCACCGAACCGAGCGGCCCGAACCACGTCCACGTCGGACGCAACCTCGACACCTTGCCCCTCGTACTCGAGGTCCTCTACGTCAACCCGGCCGGCAGCCCGCTGTCCGAAGACGCCCCGAACCCCGGCTGCCCCTTCCAATAAGTACCGGCTGACGAAACTGGTCCCGAAAGGGCAGACCCATGCCCGTTCGGGACCAATCGGCGGCGCCCGCTGAGGACTTCTGTGGTGCTGTGGGCGCGGAATGGCGGTATCGTTCGAGGTGTCACACACCGCTGAATTCGGAGCGGCGTGTTCGGCTGCCCTAGACCCCGGCGGCGCTCCAATGGAGTGCTATTGCAGGGAGTCGGGCCATGTTTCTCACACACACTGGAGATCATCAGCCGCCCTTGGCCGGCAGTCATCTCGGCGGCTTCCCAGGGTCAGACGCAGTGGTCGCTGCCGGGTTCGCGCAGTTGGCGGTAGAGCTGTACGACGCGGCAGGCATGGCTGAAACGGTAAACCGGGTGCTGGAGTACGCGGTCGGCGCCATCGGGTGCGATTGCGCCGGAGTTGTCCTGGTACACCGCGGGAAGGGCCTGCAGACGGCCGGCGTCACCGACCGGCGCGTGGAGCAGGCTGACCGGCTGCAACTGCAGTACGGCGAGGGGCCGTGTGTGCCGATGGGCAGAGAGCACCACTGTGTCCTGGTCTGTGACACCGTTGTCGACCGGCGGTGGCCGCGGTGGAGTCCACGGGTGGCCGAGCTCGGTCTGCGAAGCGTGCTCACAGTCTGGCTGTTCACCAGCCGGTCGACCCTGGGCGCGCTGAACCTGTATGCGAGCCGCCCTGGCCTCTTCACCACCGCCGATGAAACCACCGGGCACCTGCTGGCCCGGCACGCCTCCGTCGCGGTTTCAACCGTCCGGCAGACATCGACACTGGCGCAGGCGGTGGAGGCCCCCACCCTCATCAGCCAGGCTCAGGGCCTGCTGATGGAGCGGTTCGCGATCGACGCCGACCAGGCGTTCGCGGTGCTGCGTCGCTATTCGCAAGACAACAACGTCAAGCTCCGGATTGTGGCGAGCGAGTTGGTCACCACCCGTCGGCTCCCACCAGATCGTGGGCCGGGCCCGCTGATGGATCCGAGGTGATCAGCTGATCGGTGGGTTGGTCTTGGTCGCCGGACGGGCTGTTCGAGGTGGGCGATGTGGTGTTGGAGGGCGGTGTGGTCAGGTGTCATCTTTACGGGTTCGGCAGATCCTGGCCGATGTCATGGCCGGCGCGAGAGACGGGCTCCCGGAGCGGCTGTGCCGTACGTGTGCTGTGGCGGTACCGGTCAACGGAGTGGGGTTGGCATTGATGACCCCGACACGTCACGGCGGCACCATCACGGCTACGGACGGGGCGGCTGCGTTGCTGGAAGACCTCCAGCAAGCACTGGGTGAGGGGCCGTGTGTGGATGCCTCCCGGGACGAGCGGCCGGTATTGCAGCCCGACCTGGCCGCCACGGGCACTTCTCGGTGGCCGGGTTTCACCGCCCGCGCACTCGAGGCGGGTGTCGCGGCCGTTTTTGCGTTCCCGTTGCAGGTCGGGGCGATCCGGCTGGGAGTGCTGGACCTGTACCGCGCAACAACCGGTTCGTTGGACCGGCTCCAGCTGGCCGAGGCGCTGGCATTCGCCGAAGCCGCGTCCACGATCTTGTTGCACCTGCAGGACAAGGCCCCGTCGGGCCAGCCGCTGCACCCTCAGCTGGCGGAGGCCGTCGACAGCCGACGTGAGATTCATCAGGCGACCGGGATGATCACCGTGCAGGCGGCGGTCGGCCTGGCCGAGGCGCTGCTGCTGCTACAGGCCCACGCCTACAGCAATGAACGCTCACTGATCGACGTGGCCAAGGACGTGGTCGCCCGGCGACTACGCTTCGCTCCCGAAGACGATCATCATGAATAGGTAGCACCCGGTCACGGGTCACGAATACGTCAGGAAAGAGAACGCCATGAGCAGGGAGCAGCGACTGGCCAGCGTGTTCGTCGAGCTCGCGGATACCCTCGTCGCCGATTTCGACGTGATCGACTTCCTGCACACGTTGACCGAACGCAGCGTCGAGCTGCTGCAGGCCGACGCGGCCGGCCTGATCCTGGTCGATCCGCACGGCCAGCTGCATGTGCTGGCCTCCACCACCGACCAGGCCAGGGTGCTGGAGCTGTTCGAGCTGCAGGCCTCCGAAGGACCCTGTCTGGACTGCTACACCACCGGACAGCCGGTAGTGAACATCGACCTGGCCGAGGTCAAGGCCCGCTGGCCCCACTTCCAGACCGCGACCACCGCGGCCGGGTTCCGCTCCGTGCACGCACTGCCGCTGCGGCTGCGCGGTCAGGTGATCGGAGCAATGAACCTGTTCTGCCGGACCCGGTCCAACCTCAGCGACGACGACCTCGCGGTCGGCCAGGCTTTGTCGGACGTCGCCACCATCGGTCTACTGCAGGAGCGCACCGTGCGCCACAGCGAGGTCATCGCCGAACAACTCCAAGCCGCGCTGAACAGCCGCATCCTGATCGAACAGGCCAAAGGAGTGCTGGCCGAGCGAACCGGTATCGGCGTCGACGCGGCCTTCGCCGTGCTGCGTGCCTACGCGCGCAGCAGCGGACGCCAGCTCGGTGCGGTCGCCGCCGCGGTGATCGACGGCTCCCTGGACGCGGCTATGTCGCAGTCCCTCGGGCACAGCGAGTAGCGACGTTGCGCTCAGGCCGCCCATGCCCCGGCGAGTTGCGCCCTTCCGCTTGGGGTGAGCGGGTGCCAGGCTGCAAGGTGAGAGAGGGGTTGTCGATCGTGTGCAGCCTGGCGAGTTATCCAACGGTGTTGATCACGGCGATTGGTCTGGCCGAGGGGCGCGAGGATCTGCGGGGTATTGCTGACGTTCAGTGGGAAGGTAGTTACGCCGGGTCGGAGGAGAGCTCGGTCGAGGATCTCATCCACTGGCTCGATACAGGCGAAGGTCGCGCCTATGTCCAACGACCGGATGGGGCTCGCGGGCGGCAGATCCAGGTCGTAGCCGGAGAGCGGCAGCGTTACATTCGGAGCGATCCGTATGACGAGACGCGTGACGCGCTGCTGAGTCTGCCGCGGCTGCGACATGTCACACACGCCCATCGAACGCCCTCACACCGCCGGGGTCGGCAGCGCGGCGCTAGCCGTTGATCTCCAGTCCATCCATGGAGACGCCGCCGTCAGCGGCCGCTGTCGGCGCAGCCAACTAGTCGGATCAGCTGTGCAGTTTGTCGGACAGGAAGGTGGTGATGTGGCCCATCACTTCCTGGGTTGACCAGAGGCCGACGGTGGCGGCGTCGGTGCCGAAGGCGAGGTCGCCGTGGCCGGCACCTGTGACGACGTACCTGGTGCTGTCGACGCCGGCCTTGCGCAGTGCGGTGTGCAACAACAGCGTCTGGCTGGGGGAGATCAGCTTGTCCGCGCTGCCGTGGAACATCAGGAAGGCCGGATCGGTGCCGTCGATCGTGGACATCGGCGATCCCGCCGCGATCGCCGCGGGATCGCTGTTCACCGACTTCTTGGTTCCCGGGCCGAACACATAGGCGGCGATGCTGCTCCCCGGTGCGTCCCATGCGGCCTGGGCGGCTGCGTCGAAGTCGGATGCGGTTCTGGCCAGGTCGGACGCGCCGAACTCGTTCACCACGGCCTGGACGTCGCTGCTCTCGTCGAGATTCTCGCCGGCCTCGTACTTCTTGACCCCGTTGTTCGTCCCGACCATCGCGGCCAGGTAGCCACCGGCCGATTCGCCCCAGACGGCAACGTGGGTGGGGTCGATGCCGTAGTCGGCCGCATGGGCGCGGAGGTACCGGATCGCCGCCTTGACGTCGGTGATGCCGTCGACGTAGGTCGCACTGTTCGCGGTGGTCCGGTACTGGACACTCGCGACCACGTAGCCCGCCTCGGCCACGAAGATGCGATGGGAGAGCGCGGCCTGCGTCGAGGACATCACGAACCCGCCGCCGGACAGGTAGACGACGAGCGGCTTGGCGCCCTCGGTCTTCGGTCCCTGGACGTTCAGCTTCAGCGGGACCGCTTTCCCGGCCGACGTCGGTGTCGAGTAGACGACATCGCTGTGGGTCTGGAGCTCTACCCGGCCGCACTGGATCTGCGGGCTCTTCGTGGGGTCGATCACGACGCTGGTGCTCGTGTCGCTCGGGGCGATGGTCTTCGCCACCGTCAGCCCAGTCGGTCCGGCACCGCCACCCCCGGCCGCTCCGACGGGAGGAGTGTCGCTCGGGCAAGCCCGGAGGACAGGCTCGTTGGAGGATGCCGAATCGTCACTGCCGCACGCGGCGAGCAGAGCCAGCACCACGATGACGCCGGAGACGAGTGCGAACCTGGTCCTTGTCCTGGGCATGAAATCCTTGTCCTTTCTGGGCCGACGGCCTGGTTGCCGGCTGATGGTAAGATAACCAATAGTTTACTGGTTACCAAATGAGGTGCACCGTGGGGCAGGAACGGCACGAGGAAATCCGGCGGCAGTGGGATCAGGCGCGGCCGGACCTCGACCTGGGTCCGGCAGAGATCATGGGATTGCTGAAGCACGCGACGGCCATGCTCGATCTGCTGCTCGAGCCGGTCTTCGAGACGGCGGCCCTGAGCTCGGCGGAGTTCGACGTGCTCGTCCAGCTCCGGCACGCCAAGGAGCCGATGATCGCGCGACGGCTGGCGCTGTCGATGGGGCGTTCGCCGGCCGCGCTGAGCAAGTCGCTGGCCAAGCTGGAGCAGCGCGACATGGTCAAGCGTGAGACGAAGCCGTCAGACCGTCGAGCGGTGCTGGTCGAGATCACGCCGGCGGGTGCTGCCGCGGTCGACGAGATCATCCCGCGGCGGCTGGCCCTCGAAGCAGATGCGATCGCCGGCCTGGATCCCGATCAGCAAGGCGCGGTCCTGACGGCCCTCCGCCTACTGAGCGAAACGGTAGAAGCCCGCGCCCGAGGCCTCACGAACTAACCCGTCGGTTGCTGCGGTTCAGGGGGTCCAGCGGCCTCGGTGGATGAGGTCGTTCTGCGACTTGCGGCGCTTGGTCAGGTCGCGGGGCGGTTCGTCGGAGTACCCGATCGACACCGCGCCGATCGGCATGAAGTTGTCCGGTACGCCGAACTGCTCGCGGTAGACCGGGATCCGTTCGATCGGCAGACCGAAGAAGCACGCCCCCAGGCCCGCGTCGACCGCCGACTGGAGGATCAGCAGCGCCGACATCCCGGCGTCGATGTCCCAGTAGGGAACCGGCCACCACGCGTCGGAGCGATCCGTGTGGTCTTTGCCGGGCTCGGCGTACCGGTCGAGGTAGGCCTCCTTGTTGGAGTGGACGACGATCAGCAGCGGCGCGTCGACCTGGGCGGAGAACCACTTCTCGGGCTCCTCGTCGGGCGTCGCTGCCGCCCGGAACCGAGCCAGGTCCTCCGGGGTGTCGAGCACTAGGTACCCGAACCCCTGCGAGAAACCTGCGGAAGGAGCGCGGAGAGCGTTGTGCAGGATCTGGTCGACGATCTCGGCAGGGACGGGCCGGTTCAGGTCGTAGTGGCGGATCATCCGGCGTCGGCGTACCACGTCTTGAAATTCCACCGGGTCAAGATAGCCGTCCAGCGCGGGCGGCCCGCCGGAAACCACCTGCGCCGATGGCGGGTTCGAGGGCGGACGGCATACTCCGGGGGTGACCGATGTGTTTGGGACGGCAGGGATTCGTGAGCGGGTGCTGGCCGGGTGGGTGGCCGGGCCGGTTCGATTTCGTGAGGATGCCAACGCCGAGGAGGAGCTGGCGCTCGGCGGGTACCTGGACCGGGTGGTGGTCGAGCTCGCCCAGAACGCCGCGGATGCCGCCGTCCGGGCCGGGGTGCCGGGGCGGGTGCGGTTCTCGTACCGCGACCTGACGCTCGTCGTCGCGAACACCGGTACGCCGTTGTCCGCCGAGGGCGTCGAGTCCCTCGCCACCTTGCGGGCGTCGGCCAAACGTGAGGACGCGGAGAGCGCTGTCGGGCGGTTCGGGGTCGGGTTCTCGGCCGTACTGGCCGTCACCGACGAGCCGGTGATCCTCTCGCGAACAGGTGGCGTCCGGTTCTCCCGGGCGGACACCGCGGCCGCCGTCGAGGCCCTGCACGCACCTGGTCTGGCGACCGAAGTACGTCGGCGTGACGGTCAGGTGCCGGTACTGCGCTTGCCGTTCGCGGCCGAGGGGGAACCACCAGAGGGCTACGACTCCGCCGTCATCCTCCCGCTGCGCGATGACGCCGCGGCGGAACTCGTACGACGCCTGCTCGCGGAAGCCGATGATGCCCTGCTGCTGGCCTTACCCGGCCTCGAGCGGATCGAGGTGGACGTCGACGGTGAGGTACGGGTGCTCGCCGACGCGGAGTCGCGTTGGTATGTGCAGCGCACCGCCGGGACCTTCGACGGGAACGACAGAGAGCGCTTGCTCGCCGACCGACCGACGGAGGAACGGAATCGGCCCTACTGGTCGGTCCTCTGGGCGTTGCCACGGAACCCCGAGATCGAGGTTCCGCGGACGGTTCATGCGCCGACCCCGACGGACGAACCGCTGTCGCCGCCTGCGTTGCTGTTGGCAACCTTTCCACTGGACCCGACGCGGCGTCATGTTGCCAAAGGCCCCTTGACCGATCGCTTGGTACAGGAGGCCGCGGCTGCCTATACCGAGCTGCTCCGCAGTCGCGCCGAGGACGGTGCGAATGTGCTGCCGTTGGTGCCGACCGGCCTGGCCGCGGGTGGGATCGACCGGGCCTTGCGGGAGGCGATTCTGGCAGAGCTGCCTGGTGCGCCGCTGATCCGGTCGGTGGAAGACGGGACCTTGCTGCGTCCCCGAGACGCGGTCGTGGTGGACGGTTCGGACGATGCGTTCAACGCCGTGCTCGCGCCCATCGTGCGCGGTCTGGTGCGGTCCACCCGGCAGGACCGGATCGCCTTGGATGCCTTGCAGGTAAGGCGTCTCGACCTCGCGGATCTCGTCGACCAGCTCGGTACGGTGGCCGGCGGTCAACCACCCGAGTGGTGGCGAGAAACGTATAGAGCGCTCTCCGGCATGGTCACGGATCCGCTGCTGCGGGAGGCGCTCGGGACTCTGCCGGTGCCGCTGGCCGATGGCAGGCTCGTCCGAGGGATCCGTGGGTTGCTCCTGCCGGGCCGCGAGCTGCCGAGCGAAGTACTGGCGACTTTTGGTGAGTACGGCGTGCGGGTTGTGCATCCGGATGCGGTGCAGGACTCGCTGGAACGGTTGGGAGCGCTTCCCGCGACCCCGCGGTCGTTGCTCGAGGACGGTGCGGTGCGGACTGCCGTCGAGCATTCCGCGGAGGCAGACGATCCCGGCGCGATCGCCGACGCCGTCCTGGCGGCTGTCGCTGTCGACCCGTCTCAGGCCGAGGGCCTCTGGTGGCTCTCCGACCTCGTACTACGCGACGCCGACGGCGAACTGGTTCCCGCGAACGCGCTGGTGATTCCGGGCTCCGCCGCGGAGGCGGTTCTCGACGAGGAGGAGGTCGCGCCGATCGATCGCGCCCTGGTCGACCGGTACGGACAGGCGGCGCTGGAGGCGGTCGGAGTACTCAGCACGCTCGGAACGGTGTCGGCGTCTGACGTGGCGCTGGACGAGTTGCCCGAATCCCTGGCCGACCTCGACGGAATCGAGGACTGGGCCTATGACATCGCGCCGGGCGGTTCGAGGTTCGGCGCGACAGTGGGGGAGTTGACGGCGGTTCGCGACCTCGACTGGATCACCGACGACGCTTGGCCGCGAGTCCTGGAACTACTGGGTTCGTCACCGGAGCTCCGGCGAGCGCTGGTCACGCCGGCCCGGGTGGTCGGGCCGGATGACCGTGCCTTCAGCCTGCCGTCGTACACGGCGTGGTGGATCAGAGAGCGCGTTCTGCTCGAGGACGGCGAACTGCTGGCCGGCCGGGCGGATCCAGAGGCCGATCCGGTCCTGGCGTCCTTCCTGGATGCGGCACCGGAGTGGACGGCGCGGCTCGACCCGGAGATCCGGTCCGCTGTCGGTCTGGTGCGCTCGGTCGGCGACCTGGATGCGGAGGGCGTGGAACTGCTGCTCAGCCGGCTGGCGGATCCCGGGCGGGAGATCGAAGAGAGCGTGATCTTGCGGCTCTGGAGTCAGCTCGGTGCGCTGACGGCGTACCCGGCCTCGGTTCCGGACCAGGCCCGGGTGCTCGGCGCCGACGAGCTGACCCGGGTCGTTGCGGCCAGTGCTGCGGTTGTCGCCGATGCGCCGATGTGGCTGGAACGGGAGGACCTCGGCGGGTTCGTGGTCGCGTCCGGGGTGATGGCGGACGGGCTGAGCGATCTGCTGGACGTACCGATGGCGCAGGAAGTTGCCGAGGGCAAGATCGACGGTGCGGGCGAGGCCGCGGAGGTACCGGCGATCGTGCGGGAGTTGGTGCCGCAGGTGCCGGAGACCTGGTGGGAACATGAGGAGCTCACGGTCGATGGTGTCGAGGTGTCGTGGTGGGTGAGCGAGGACGGGCAGCCGCATGCGGCGACGTTCAACGGCCTGGCGAAGGCACTCGCCTGGTCCGCCGGCCGCTGGGACCAGCGCCACGTCATCCTCGCCGTCCTCAGCGATCCCACCCGCGCCTCAGAACTCCTGATCGACACCACGTTCGACACCCCACCCACGACCTAGCTCGCTGCGGGCGGGTCAGTCTTCGATGGGGCGGCCGAAGGTTACGGCTTCGAGGACGGCGGCGGGGGCGAGGGAGCGGTAGGCCGCGTCGGGGCGGGCGCCGAGGGCGTCGTTGACGGTGGAGAAGGCGACCCGCAGGGCGACGAAGACGGTGATCGCGAAGATCTGCTCGTCGGTCCAGCCGGCCTCCCGGAGAGCGCTCACGTCGGATCCCGAGGTGCCGTTCGGATCGCGCGCCACCTTGCGGGCCCAGACGGCCATCGCTTGTTCGGCAGGCGTCAGGCCGTCGTCGGCGCCACGCAGTACAGCGGCTGCGGTTTCCTCGGAGGTCGCGGCCGCGAGCTTGCTGCCCCAGGCGAGCGAGCAGTAGGAGTCGCCGAAGGCCGAGGCACAGGCCGCGACCAGGATCCCGCGCTGGCGGTAGGTGAGATCGTGTTCGCGGACCAGCGTGCCGAGCAGTTCGAAGATCCGCCGCTGCCACGACGGCTGGTAGGCCCACAGCCGCGAGGCGTTCATCACGAACCCCAGCTCCGCGAGATCGTCGTCGAACACCTCCTTGGCCTCGGCGTTCGGTTCAGGCAGCCCGAGGAAGCTCATCACGACACCTCCTTCCGCGCGAGGTAGCCGGTGACCGCGATCTCGGCCCTCAACGGCAGCCCGTCCCGGACTTGTTCCTGAGCCTGAGCAACCGCTCTCTCCAGGAACGCCGGCTCTCCCACGTTCTGGATCGCCTCGTACGCCGGTCCGGTGGACGCCAGCGCCCGCGCATACGTCTCGGGATCCGCGAACTCCCACGCGAACGGAATGCTGATCCGCTCCACCTCGGTGAAGCCGAAGCCCGCAAGCAGTTCCTCGCCAACGCCAGGACGGCCGAGCGACACCATGTTCGCCTGGTTCCGGACCTTCGGCTCAGCCGCCAGACGGAACGGCATCAGCGCCCACACACCGGACGACTGCTTGAGGTGACCCCACACAGTCAGTCCGACCCGGCCACCCGGAGCCAGGACCCGATGAATCTCGGCCAGCGCGGCAGGCGTCGTACCCCAGACTCCGCGGAAGCTGGTCACGACATCGAAGGACGCATCGGCCCACGGCAACGCGTGCATGCCGCCAACCCGCAGATCCGACGCCGGATTGCGATCACGGGCCACCGCGATCAGTCGGGAGGCGGCGTCGATACCCGCGCACTGCGCTCCGCGGGCGCGGGCAAGTTCGATGGAAAGTCCTGCACCGCAAGCGATATCGAGCAGTTTGTCGCCCTCGGTGACGCCCAGCCGGTGGTGCAGAGCGACGTACTCCCGGCAGTTGGCCGGTTCGCTCAAGGTCGCGAAGTCGACGGCCTTGCGGCCCCAGCCTTCGTCGACGATCGTCCAGTCCGCCGCGGCGGCACTAGCAGTGGTACTCATGGCTATCCCTTGTTTCAAAGACTTTTGTGGAGTAGTTCGGTCAGGGCGGGGTTGTCGATGTCGGCGCCCAAGGAGCGGGCGGATGCGGCCGCCTGCCGGTCGCCGAGCCGGCCGAGATGCAGCTGGGCCCGCACCACCAGCTCCCGCATGTCGCAGCGCGCGGCGAGCGCGGCGAGCTGAGTCACCAGCTGCCTCGCCCGTTCACCATCCGACATGTCGATCGCAGTGCCGACTGCCGCATCCAGGACGTGCGCGTGCACCCACTGATAGCGATCCGATTCGCGACTCGCGCTGGATACGGCCTGGTCGAGCCACTCCATCGCGGCTGGATACTCTCCTCGACCCGCGCTGAGCAGGCCCAGGCCACGAGCGGCCATGCCCTCCCAGCAAGGATCGTTGACCTGACAGCCCAGCACCCAGGCCTGCTCGAATCCCTCCGCCGCGTCCTCGAGTTTGCCGACCCGGAAGTCGACCTCGGCGTTCAGGGCGAGCGGCCAAGGCAGGAAGGCGATCCAGCGTTGCTGCCTGACCAACTCGAGGGACTGCGCCACAACCGCCGCAGCCTCACTGTGCTCGTTGCGCAGCAGGTGCGCCCGGCCGAGGATCGACAGCGACCACGCCTGCTGCCGGTGGTCGCCACACTTGGCCGCCAGCTCGACCGATTCCTCGAGTTGGTCGAGGGCGGCGGGGTAGTCGGCAAGGTCGGAGGAGCTCATCCCGCGCACCCCAAGGATCGCCGCGTTCTCCTCGTCCGTCTCGGCCAGCGCCTGGGCTTTCGCCAGCCAGCTGTCAGCCGTCAGGCGGCGGCCGGCCTGGACTTCGACGAAGCCCAGCTCGCGGTGCGCTGCCACGGAGGTCGGCCGGTCTCCGGCCTGGTCCGCGACCAGAATCGCCTCGTGCAGGACGATCGCGCCTTCTTCGTCCCGACCGCGGATCGCATGCACGAGAGCGCCGCCGAGAGCGGCGAGAGCGCGACCTTGCAGGGTCACGTCGTGACAGTGTTCAGCCTCAGAGACCGCTCTCCGGAGGCATTGCAGACCGGCATCAACGGCACCTGCCATGATCGCCGCGCGGCCCGCCTCCAGTTGGCTGAGCGCAGCCGCGCGACCTCCCATCGGAAGACCCGACGGCGACCCTGGGCTGACGGCCGAGGCCTCGCGAAGTGCCGGCGAGGCCTCGATGCCGAGCTCGCGCCGCAGTACTTCCTCGCAAGTGGTGATCTGGCGCAGGGCACCGGCCCGATCACCGGCAACGGCGAGGCTGCGGACGAGCAACTCGTGGTTGCCTTCCTCCAGCGTATTGATGGCAACGGCCCGGGCCGCGTAGGGAATCGCTTCCCTCGCGCGGCCCGAGGCCAGCAACGCCACCGCGGCCTCGCGCACCCGCGCCTCGATCATCGCGGAGATGCGATGCCGCTCCACCAGTAACCAGGACTCGAACTCCGGGCAGGACGCGAGCTCCACCCCCTCCAGGAGCTCGCCGCCGAAGTCGAGAAACGGCTGCGGATCAGCCGACTCCCCGGTCACCAGCAGAACGTCCACGGTCATCGCGTCGCCCAGCGCCGTCACCACTGGATCACCCGTCAACAGATCCGGTACGCCGAGGCTGCGGCGCAGCTCGGCAAGGGTCCATCGCAACGCACCCAGTGGATCGTCGGCCTCGGCGAAGAACAGCTCCGCGAGGCGTTTGCGGCTGGGAGGCCGTTCCGCCAGCAGCAGATACCCGAACACCGCCCAGGCCTTCCGGCCACGAGGTCCCTGAGCCTGACCGCCTCCGTCGTCGATCGACGGAGGCCCCAACAAACGGATCGTCCCCACCATGAATCTCACCCCTCCCCGAGACCCTCAGTCTGGACTACCCGCCCCCGGGTGTCAGCGCCTGATCCCGACCGCTTCCAGATACTCGGCGTGACCGGCGACGGTGCCGTCGTCGGCGCTGTTGAATGCCTTGGGCACCTCGGCGAGATCCGCCGCGAACTGGACCAGGTCGGCGTCGGACAGCGTGCCGGCCAGCTTGGTGATCGGTCCGTAGAACTGCCGGAACCACTCGGAGAAGTGGTTGAGCGAGTGGTAGCGGAACACGTACTCGCGCTTGGTCAGCCCGACCCACTCGACTTGGTCGCCGAACAGTTCGGCCAGGTGCTCCTCAGTGCCCCACAGAGTGGGCGGCTTCACCCCGGCCGGCGGCGGGGCCCAGGTGGACACCGTCTTGAAGAGCTGTCCGACCATGCCGGACGGTGTCCAGCTGGCCAGTGCGATCTTCCCGCCCGGCGCCGTCACCCGGACCAGTTCGTCCGCCGCGCGCTGGTGATCCGGCGCGAACATCACGCCGACCGTGCTGAGTACCAGGTCGAAAGATGCATCAGGCAACGGCAGCTTCTCCGCATCGCCTTCGGTGAAGGTGACGGGCAGGTGTTCGGCTGTCGCGCGCTCCCGGCCCTGGGCCAGCAGGTTGGTGGCGTAGTCGACACCGGTCGCGTCAGCGAACCGTCGTGCCGCGGCGAGTGCCGCGTTTCCCTGGCCACAGGCGACGTCCAGAACCCGTTGGCCGGCCCGTACGTCGGCGGCCTCGACCAGGAGTTCGGCGATGAGCTGCAGCGTGTTGCCGACCCGGGGGTAGTCCCCGGTCTCCCACCCGGCCCGCTGCTTGTCCTTGATGGCCTGGAAATCGACTGCTGTGTCCGTCATACGAGTTGCCCCCTTGAAGTGGTGTGTTGGCCCCGATCCAACGGGGCCGGCGTGTGACGGGGCGTGTGACGACGCGATGGCGGGTGCTGTCACAGAGAGCGAACCATCGTTGTCAGAGGTTGGTATATCGACTGACCTGCGGGTTAGGGCAATCGTTGCAACGTTGGAGCCAAAGCCTTGCCAACGTTGTCAACGCTACTTATAGTCCGAGCATCGTTTCGGGCGGTAACCGCCGATCAAGGGCAAGCGAAACGGAGGTGCCGTTCGTCACAGTCAGGCCGGCGCGCCACGACCGCGCCGGGGTGAGGGTGAGCCTCCGGGCTCGGATCGAAGGGAACCACCATGGTGAACGAGGCGCCGCGTCCCCAGTTCGAAGATGTCGATGACGTCGTCCGCTATCAGCTGAGCCGCCGGAGTCTGGTCGGGGGAGGTGCGGCGGTCGCTCTCAGTGGCTTCCTGGCCGCCTGCTCCGGCAGTGGCGGTTCGTACTCCGACAAGCCCGCGAACAAGCCGGCCGCCACCAAGTCGGTCCAGATCGGCAAGGCGAACATCCCGACGCCCCGCGACCAGACCCTGACCGTCGCGCAGGTCGAGTACACCGTCTTCGACAGCTGGAACCGGCTGATCCCGAACGGCGCGCCGAGCAGCGCCGGCCTGGAATCGCTGGCGATGGAGTCGCTGTTCTACCTGAACCTCGCGACCGGCGAGCTGAAGTCGTGGCTGGCGACGGAGTACAAGTACAACGCCGACCACACCGAGCTGACCTTCAAGCTCAACCCGAAGGCGAAGTGGAGCGACGGCAAGCCGTTCACCTCGAAGGACGTCAAGTTCACCGTCGAGTTGCTCCGCGACCGCAAGGATCTGCTCGGTGGTGGCGGTGACTTGTCCGACTACGTCAAGACGGTCGAGACCCCGGACGCACAGACCGCCGTACTGCGGACGAACCAGCCGGCGCCGCGGCTGCACTATGGCTTCGTCGCCGCCATTGCCGCTCCGCTGTACGAGATCCTGCCCGAACACATCTGGAGCGCGCAGGATCCGACCAAGTTCAAGTCGAACCCGCCGATCCGGACCGGGCCGTACGTGCTGGACAAGCCGATCCGCAACCTGAAGATGTTCGTCTGGAAGAAGAACCCGGACTACTGGGCCAAGGACGAGCTGGATCCGGCACCGCAGTACGTGATCTTCCAGAGCACCTCGAAACAGGCCGACCAGGCCGCGCTGTCGTTCGAGAAGGCCGAGTTCGACGTCGGCTCGATCGACGCGGAGCATGCCAAGCAGCTGACCAACCAGGGCTACCCGGCCATGATCACCACCCAGTTCCACGACCCGAATCCCCGGGTGCTGTGGCTGAACAGCGACCCGGCCCGCGGGGTGATGGCCGAGCCGAAGATGCATTGGGCGATCAACTACCTGGTCGATCGGCAGAAGATCGGCGACACGGTCTGGCCGGTGAAGGTGCCGCCGGCGATCTACCCGTGGGCGGACTACCCGGGCAACGAGAAGTGGAACGACAACCAGCTGGCGGAGAAGTACAAGTTCGAGTACAGCCCGGACAAGGCCGTCCAGCTGCTCGACGAGATCGCGCCGAAAGGTGCCGGCGGCAAGCGGATGTACAAGGGCAAGGAGATCAACCTCGAGATCATCACCCCGTCCGATGTCAACGGTGGTGAGTACGCGATCGGCAACCTGCTCAGAGGTGAGCTGGTCAAGGTCGGCGTACCGGCCACCATGCGCAGCCTGAGCGGGTCGGTCCACGACGAGAAGCTCCAGCGCGGCCAGTACGACATCGACTCGTTCTGGGCGGGGTTCTCGTTCGATCCCCAGCAGCTCTACCAGGACTGGGTGAGCAGCAAGGCCAAGCCGGTCGGCACCAACGCGGTGAACAAGAACCAGATGCGGTTCAGGGATCCGCAGCTGGACGCGGCGTCGGCGAAGCTGGCCCCGCTGGACCCGACCAGCGAAGAAGCGAAGCCGCTGCTGAAGCAGGCGCTGGAGAGCTACTTCCAGAAGCTGCCGGTCATCCCGGTGATCCAGACCGGCTACCCCTCGTTCTTCAACACCACGTTCTGGACCGGCTGGCCGACCGACGACGACCTGTACCAGGTGCCACTGCACTGGTGGCCGCACTTCATCTTCGTCCTGGGCAGACTCAAGCCGACGGGACAGAAAGGACCGGCGTGACGGCGGAGGCCCCGCCGGTCGCTACCGTCGACGCCAAGTCGAAGGACACCACACCCTCGACCGGACTGAGGGCGTGGTTGTCCCGGCATCCGTTGGCGGCGTACGCGATCCGGCGGTTCGGGCTGTACCTGGTGGAACTGTGGGGCGCACTCACCATCGCGTTCTTCTTCTTCCGGCTCATCCCGGGTGACCCGATCAACACCCTGATCCAGACCCTGCAGCAGAACTACGTCTACAACGCGCAGGCGAGCCAGGAGGTGATCAGCCGCTACCAGCACGAGTTCGGGCTGGACGGCAACATCTTCTCCCAGTACCTGAAGTACATGAGCAACTTGGTGTTGCACGGAGATCTTGGCCCGTCCCTGATCCAGTATCCGACGCCGGCGCAGGACGTGATCCTCCAATCGTTGCCGTGGACAATCGGTCTGCTCGGCATCTCCGCCGTGCTGGCCTGGATCCTGGGCATCATCATCGGGGCGATCGCCGGCTGGCGGCGGGGCAAGCTCGGGTCCACGATCGTCACCAACCTCTCGATCGCGCTCGCGCACGTCCCGTTCTTCTTCGTCGCGTTGATCCTGGTGTACGTGTTCGCGTACTCGATGGGGGTGCTGCCGGCGCGATCGGCGTACGACTCCAACCTGAGTC